>CAMDZB010000004.1 GCA_945910645.1 uncultured Spirochaetaceae bacterium
AAAGATGGAAAGGTTAAAACATTCTCACGTGGCGGCTCTGACATCACTGGTGCTATCGTCGCACGAGGCGTAAACGCAACACTTTATGAGAACTGGAGTGACGTATCAGGTGTGATGACTGCAAATCCTCGTATTGTAGAGAACCCCAAAATTATTGAAAGGCTTACCTACGATGAAATTGAAACGCTTGCAACATACGGGGCTGAGGTGTTCCATAGGGATGCTGTTAAACCTGTAAGGGATCTGATTCCAATCAACATCAAGAATACAAACTCACCATCCGACAAGGGCACTATTATTGAAAAGAAGACATCATCATACCTTCCTCTCCTCTCGCTTTCTATTAAAGACGGCAAGGCGTACGTTCTTGGCGACAACAAGGTGATCTACGAGGAGGAAATCCCGTCAAAGGATGATGAAAAACGCATCGTAAATGAGCTTTACAACAAGTACTTTAAGTAAATTCGTCAAGTCTCGAATAAAATTGCGTAAGTTTGAATGAGTTTGCCTGAAAAACGCTTAAACTTGCCTTAATGCTGCCAAAGTTTGGGATAAATACTTGAAGTTTGCTTAAATTTGGCAAAGTTTGTGTAAATTAACAAAAAGTGGTGAATGTTCTCCATCCACCACTTGACTATTTCTTCAACCTCCTCCTTTTATTGAAAGATTCTAATTTTTAACGTCAGTTTGATCTCAAACTGTTTCAATTTCTTCTACAGTTGAAGTTCCATTTTCAACATCGATTGTTACAACCTCATCTCTCTTCTTCTTTGAAAGAAAATCAACCCTCTCTGCATGCACCACGATTCGTGAGTGTTTGATGCCATCAGGAGTTTCCCACTTATTTTCCTTGAGTCGCCCCATAACGCGTACAGCATCGCCTTTTTTGAGGTACTTAAGGCATGATGTGCTCATTGCACCCCAGACTTCTACTCTGATAAATGCAACCTCTTCATGAATCTCCTTCTTTGCATCCTTGTAAGTGCGGTTTACCCCTACGCTAAACGTACATAGCGCATCGCCCTGCTTTCCCATCTCAGGATCTGATGCAAGATGACCATCCATAATGAAACTGTTTAAATTATTCATATTTTTCTCCTATCTACTTATACTAAGTGTCACTTTGAACGCATTTTGTTAAAAAGTTCAGTGAATTTTTTTAAATCTTTTCATAAACTGGTCAATTTTTACTCAAAGTGATGTAAAATACATCTTATGAGCGAAGATTATAAGGATACATTTGTTATCTCACTTGGCGGCTCGATTGTGGTCCCAAATGAGATTGATACGGATTTTCTTACTGAGTTTAAGAGGCACATAGATTCATATCTTTCTAAAAATAAGGAAGCAAGAATCATCTTTGTAGTGGGAGGAGGGGCAGCTGCTCGTAACTACCAGAACGCTGCAAAGAAACTCAATTCAAATCCATCCGATTACGATCTTGATATGATAGGCATAAGAGCAACCCACCTCAATGCAGAATACGTGAGGTTAAGCCTCGGGGCGTCCTCCCCACTTTGCACCGCTCCGAAGGCAAAAAACATACCATTTGAGGGGCAAATATTGGTGGCAGGAGGCTGGAAACCAGGCTTCTCTACAGATACGGATGCTGTGTATCTTGCAATCAAATTCGGTGCAAAAAACGTACTTAATCTCTCAAACACAGACCTTGTTTACACATCCGACCCAAGAGTCAACAAAGATGCAAAACCAATCCATGATATCACATGGAAGGACTTTCAAAAGATCGTGGGAACAAAGTGGACGCCTGGGAAAAACGTGCCATTTGACCCTGTTGCATCAAAGCTTGCCAAAAGGAACGACATAAACGTGATCTGTGCAAATGGCAGAAACATCGAAAATACCATTTCTATACTCAAAAAAGACAAGTTTGTAGGCACTTTTATACACAATTAACTTTTATACACAATTAATAAGAACATTGTGTTATAATTTACTCTAGAACGCTTTTTTTCAAAATTAGGAGATCTTATGGGAATTTATTGGTGTATAGCGCTAGTTGTAATAGTGCTTTCGCTTGCGTATGTCTTCTTCAATTACATTAAAATTAAGAAGATGAAGGAAGGAACTGATGAGATGGCAGAACTTGCCGCTATCATCAGAGGGGGTGCCAATACCTTCATGAAGACTGAGTACAAGACCATCGCAATAGTTGTTGTCATTGTTGCTCTGATCTTTTCGTTATTCGTTGAGAAATCATCAGGGTTAACCCTAATCATCGGCGCTTTGATGAGTTCACTTGCCTGTATCGTGGGTATGAAAAGTGCAACTTATGCTAACGTCAGAACGTCTAACAAGGCACGCGAGACCCTTTCTATCGGTGAGACTGTAAAGGTTGCTCTCAAGGGCGGTTCAATCTCAGGAATCGGGGTTCAGGCCTTCGGTATGCTCGGCTTGATCTTTATCCTACTTGTTTGGGGAATCGATGCAAGTTCAAGAGGCTCAGGCTTCCTTTTAGGGCTTGAATGTAACCCATCAACAATGCGCATCACAACATACTCACTTGGATGTTCACTTGTTGCTATGTTTAACAGAGTTGCAGGCGGCAACTACACCAAGGCTGCTGATATTTCGTCTGATATCCTTGCTAAGATCCGCCATGATCTTCCTGAGGATGACAGCAGAGTTCCAAACGTCATTGCTGACTTTATCGGCGACAACGTAAACGACATTGCAGGTAACTGTTCTGACCTACTTGAGTCGTTTGTAGCTACGATGGCTGCAGGAATCCTAATTGCATCAACCCTATTCTCAAAGGGCGATATCTCAGAGAGCACATACAATGCTGCTAAGATGTATCCAATCATCCTTGCAGGCGGCGGACTTCTCTCCTGCCTCTTAGGACTTTTAATTGTACAGATTAGAAAGATGGGCGACAATCCATCAAAAGAGCTCAACCTTGCAACTTACATTTCATCAGGTCTTACACTCATAATTGGACTTGTTATGGCAAATGTGGTGTTCAAGGGCGTTGACCTTCCAAAATCGTTTATCTGCGGATGGATTACACCATGGATTTCAGCAGTTCTTGGTATCATATCAGGCGTTGCAATCGGCATGATCACAGAGTACTACACAAGCACGGACTACAAGCCTACACAGATACTTGCAAACATGGCTACAGAAGGCGAAGCATTCGTGGTTACAAAGGGCGACGCTGTTGGATCACGTTCATGCCTGATGCCTGTGCTTTTGATCGCAATTTCGCTATTTATCTCAGGTAAAATATGCGGAACTTACGGCATCGCAATATCTGCACTCGGTATGCTTTCATTCGTTGGAACCACTGTTTCTATCGACGCATTCGGCCCTATCGCTGATAACGCTGGTGGTCTTGCAGAGTCTTGCCACCTTCCTCATGAGGTTAGAGTGATCACAGATAAGCTTGACGCTGTTGGTAACACAACTGCAGCTATCGGTAAGGGCTTTGCTATCGGATCTGCTGCATTTGCTACAGTTTCACTCATTGTAGCTTACGTTGGCAGCTATTCATCAGGCGAGCCTGTCCTCAACATGGCATCGTTTGTAGTGGTTGCAGGTGGAATCCTTGGAGGTGCACTTGTTGAGTACTTCTCTGCCCTTCTTACTGATAACACCATCGATTCTGCAAAGAAGATGGCTGATGAGGGTGATAAGCTTCTCTCAATCCCTGGAGTGCTTGAAGGCACAGTTAAACCTGACTACAACAAGATGATCGAGACTGCAACTCACGAGGCATTACGTAAGATGCTCTTCCCTTCAGTTCTCGCTCTTGTAATCCCTGTGGTTGGCGGATTCCTCTTTGGCGTTGAATTCATCGGAGGAATACTGGTTGGTGCAACAATCGTTGCAATTCCACGTGCAATCTTTATGGGTAACTCAGGCGGTGCATTTGACAACGCTAAGAAGTACATCGAGCAGGAGAAGATCCCAGGACACGGAAAAGGCAGTGCGGCTCATAAGGCTGCAGTTGTTGGCGACACAATTGGCGATACAAGAAAGGACGTTGTAGGCGTTGCACTTGATATCTTCATTAAGAGTATGTCTACAGTTGCTAACACTCTTGGCGGTGTAATTCGCACATTTACATTGATTAAATAAGCACGTTTTAATTTGATTGAAGCTCGGGGTGATGCTCTCATCCCGAGCTTTTTTTTAAATCTATATAAGGTTACCCAAACGTTACACAAAAGGTTACACAAAAATCGATAATATATTATAATCATTTTAGGGTCTCTTAGTTAAAAAAGGAGTGACAATGTATAAACCACCGTTTGATGTAAATCCAAAAATTATTAATTTGATATCAGAAATATCTGAAAAAATCGGATATGTCAACTCTCTAGAAATCACTCCAGAAAGCGTACGACTGAGAAAGAAAAACAGGATTAAAACCATCCATTCAACACTCGCAATTGAAAATAATTCATTAAGCTTAGAGCAGATTACAGCACTTATCGATGGAAAACGAGTGATTGGGTCTAATGATGAGATTCAAGAGGTAAAGAATGCGCTTAAGGCGTACGAGGCACTTCTTACGTTCAACCCCTACTCTCAAAAGGATCTCATGTTTGCTCACAGTCTCATGATGCACGGTCTTGTTGACACATGTGGAAAATATAGAAAAGACGGCGTTGGGATAATAAACGGTGTGAATATCATACACATCGCGCCACCACCTGAGAGGGTTCCCACACTAATGAAGGAATTGTTCTCTTGGCTTCGTTTGAGTTCCCTTCACCCTCTTATAAGGAGCTCTGTATTTCATTACGAGTTTGAATTTATTCATCCTTTTCAAGACGGCAACGGACGAATGGGACGGCTCTGGCAGACTGTAATACTTAAGGAATGGAAAGAAGTATTTGCATACCTTCCTGTGGAAAGCCTAATAAAGGCGAACCAGAAGGAGTACTACAGCGTGCTAAACAGATGCGACAGCAGGGCAGATTCAACTGAATTTATCGAGTTTATGCTCACTCTTCTACTCAAAGCTATAGAGGGTATAATCAAGGACGAAAATAAATCATCTAAAGACCTATCAAAAGGTGATTTAAACGTTATACAAAACGTTACAGTAAAGGTTACACAAAAGGTTACTCAAAACAGCACAAAAAGAGCAAATCAAAAGCTCACTCAAAACCAGTGGAAAATCATCAAGGGCATTAAGAAAAATCCACATATAACACAGAGTGAGCTTTCAGAAATAGTTGGAATAACACGTAAGAGCATAATATCCAACATGAATAAACTCAAAGAAGCAGGACTAATTGAACGAATAGGTCCCGATAAGGGCGGATACTGGATAATAAAAAACTGAGTGGCAATCCACTCAGTTTCTCAATATTTTTTGCTTTACAATACAAGTTGTATTACTAGTTACATTTAGCATACGCTTTCCTGAGCGCTTTAACGTATAGAACAATGTTGTACCGCCAATTCAAAAAATGTTACCTACGTTTTAATTGGTGCACTTCTAAATACATCAAGAGAATCCTTTGACATTAGAATCTACTTATTTACCTAAAAAAGTCTTAAGTGACTCATCCCATGGCGGTAGAAGTTCATATCCACGGGCTCTGATAGTTTGAGTGTTTAATACTGAGTATAGCGGACGCTTTGCAGGCGTCGGATAATCCTTTGTAAGGATGTCGTTAACTTTTGTGCTTATGTTCATTAGTTTATAAGATGCACGTACAAGGTCGCTCTTTGATACTGAGCCCTCGTTACATACATGATATAGCCCGTATTCATCGCTTTCTATGATATTAATAAGCATTGGGGCAAGGTCAAATGTGAACGTTGGGGATGAAATCTGATCTGATACCACGTTAACCTCATCCCTGTTCTCTGCAAGAGAGAGCATAGTTTTGATGAAATTCGAGCCGTTTTTACCAATCACAGTGCTTGTTCTGACTATGTAACTTTTCTCGTAATATTCACCTATTATCGCATCCTCTGCCCTACTTTTTGACTCTCCGTATACGTTTATGGGATTTTTCTTAAAAAAAGTCTTATAAGACTCTTTTGAGGTACCATCAAACACGTAATCTGTGGAAATAAATAGGAACTTTGCGCCCCTTTTTCTTGCATCTCTCATAAGCGCGATAGTTGCATCTGTATTCACCTTAAAGCAGAGCTCCTTCTCGCTTTCAGCCTTATCAACGTTCGTGTACGCCCCAAGGTGCATGACGGCATCATACGTGTTGTTTTTAAGATACGTTTTGATGCTGTTTTCATCGCCAAGGTCAAGTTCATCACGAGGCGGTGTAAGGAGGGTGTGGCTGCTCTTAGACTTAAGATAAGAGACCACATCAGTCCCGAGTTGTCCTTTTGATCCTGTTATGAGAATTTTCATAGATTTGCCCCTTTTAGCTCTTTTAAAAACGCATCGAGTATGAGTGCATTTTTGTCTTTTTTAGACATGATAAGATCACCCTTCCATCCAAGGTCAATGCCGAGTGTTTTGTCATCAAAACGGACGCTTCTTTCGCTCTCCTTATTGTAGAGCGCATCAACCTTGTATTGAACCTCAACCTCATCGCTTATTGTCAAAAAGCCGTGGAGGAACCCCTTTGGCACGAATAGCTCGTTAAAATTGTCAGCGCTGAGGTGAATCATCCGGTGTTTTAGAAACGTAGGCGATGACTCTCTTACATCCACAATCACATCGATAATTTCGCCCTTTGTACATCTTATGAGCTTACTCTGCGTGAATGGTGGAAGCTGAATGTGGAGGCCACGAAATACACCCTTTCCCTTTGAGTACGAGTGATTATCCTGAACGTATACGACATCACTAGGCAGTTTCTTTTCAGAGTAACTTTCGAAAAACCATCCACGATTGTCCTTAAACACATCAGGATGGTAAATATACGCATCTTTTAAGTCTAAATATTCAATTGTCATTATTTGTTCCTATGAGTTTTTCTTTGTTGATTTAACGCGGTTTAATTCTATTTTACTACAGAACGCCATCCAAATGCAAACCTAGGACGCTCTGTAAGATCGTTAACTATACTCACTTTTTCAAAGGATTTACGTAGTAAAATATCAATATCACCCTCTTCACCAAGTCCAAATTCAAATGCAAGAACGCCGTTGTTGTTAAGGTGATTTACACTCTCATTAATTAGACGTTTTATTATATCAAGTCCGTCATTTCCGCCAAAAAGAGCTATGCGCGGTTCCCTCTTTACTTCAATTTCAAGGCTATCCTCATCGCTATCTTTGATGTAGGGTGGATTTGATACTATGATGTCAAACTTCTTGTATTTCGGTATGTTTTGAAATAGGTCACCTTCGATAAATAGTGCCTCGTGTTTGCTACTGTCCGCAATAATGTTTTTATAGTTGATTTTACTCACATTTAGGGCATCTTTTGATATATCGGAGAGCGTTAAGGATACATTAATGCCCATTTTGATAGCCTCTTTTAGAATGGAGATTCCAATGCATCCTGAGCCGGTGCACATATCAAGAATCTTGACCTGTTCGTTGTCTTTATCATGTAGTTTTGAATTGTTGATGCGTTTTACCTCATCAAGTGCCTTCTCAACAAGGGTTTCGGTTTCTGGGCGCGGAATAAGAACGTTTTCATCAACGTAAAATGTGGATGTGTAGAAGTCTTTTTTCTTTATGATTGCAGCAACTGAGTAGCCGTCCTTTCTCATCTTAAGGTACGACTCATAACGACGTTGTTTTTGCTTAAAATCATCCTCACCTAAACAAATGTTTAGGATATTCTCGCCGTAGTGTTTAAGGTAATCATCCAGGGTGATATCAAAGGCATTTAGGAATAAAAGCTGCTCATCCCTATTAAGGCTACGTATTTTGAAGTTGTCGCTCAGCATCATCGATTTTAAGTGCATCTATGATCTCATCCATGTCGCCCTGCATAAAGGCGTCAAGATGGTATAGCGTGAGGTTAATTCTGTGGTCTGTCACACGGTTTTGAGGAAAGTTATACGTTCGGATTCGCTCACTTCTGTCACCTGACCCCACCTGAGAACGCCTGTTTTCAGATCTTTCCTTCGCCTTTTTCTCTTCCTCAAGCTCATAAAGACGTGAGCGAAGCACTCGGAGTGCCTTTTCCCTGTTCTTAAGCTGTGATTTTTCATCCTGTTGGATTACAACTAGCCCTGATGGAATATGTGTGATCCTCACAGCAGAGTCTGTGGTGTTAACACACTGCCCGCCTGGGCCTCCTGCTCTCATCACATCGATTTTGAGGTCTTCCTGGCGTATTTTAATATCGGTTTCCTCAGCCTCGGGAAGCACTGCAACAGTTACTGCAGATGTGTGGATACGCCCTGAACTCTCGGTTTCAGGCACCCTTTGAACGCGGTGCGTACCACTCTCATAGCGTAGTGTTCCATATACGTTCTTTCCAGAGAGTGAGAACACTATTTCCTTAATGCCGCCAAGCTCTGTCTCATTGAGGCTGATAAGTTCACTCTTAAAGCCCTTATGCTCTGCAAAACTGAGGTACATTTTGTACAAATCTGATGCAAAAAGCGCAGCTTCCTCTCCCCCTGTTCCTGCCCTGATCTCCATGATGATGTTCTTACCATCCATTGGATCTGGAGGCACAAGGAGGGTTTTACACTTCTTTTCCGACTTTTCAATCTTATCCTTCAAAGCGTTGATATCATCCTTAATGAGCGCTTCCATCTGGCTGTCTGCACCCTTAAGCATAGCGTAGTTCTCATCAAGCTCTTCTGTGTATTTTTTAAGCGCCTCAAGCTCCTCAACAAGCTCGTAAAGTGTTGCTCTCTTTATCGAAAGCTCCTTAAAACGCGCCTGTTCCTTTGAAATATTGAGCCTAGAGAGCTCCTCATCGATGTCGTTAAGGAGTTTTTTATTATCAGGAAGAAGCTCAATCATTATTTAATTCCTAGAACTCTGTAGATGTCTTTTCTTGCCTCTTCATCATCTGAGAATATCGAGTCCACCTCTTCTTTTGTAAGGCTTTCAATCTCGTGGTAGTTGTAGTGAATCCAAACTTCATCATCTATTGAGTTCATAACGTGCTTACGGCAGTAGTAGTCAGGCTGAATCGGAAGCGGATCCTTGTGTTTATAGAGTGGCACCTTGTAGTCGTAAACCGCAACTTTTAAGGCAGAGCGTGGAATTCCTTTATCCATAATAACTCTGGCAAGTTCGTTTACGGTCTTACCTGTATCAAAGATGTCATCAACCAAAAGAATTTTGTCACCATTCCTGAGGTGTTCAGGCGAATAAGTCCATCCGTCAACCACAACTCTTCCCTCAGTTCGCTTCATGTCGCTGTAGGAACGGGCAACAACTGCAGCGTAGAACACAGGATGATCCTTATCCTTACATGCAACTTTGTAGAATTCCGAAAAAATGTTGGCCATATATGCGCCACCACGTAGGGATGCGTAGATGATGTCCGGAACAAAATGATCTTCATAAAAAATCTTACTAACAAGCTTAATAGCGTTGTTTCTGTAAACGTTTGGTGTAACAAATTCCTTTTTCATAGGTAAATATTATCAAAAAGCAATCAAACTCGCAACAACAAAGTTAAATAGGTGTATCTAAAATAAATAACAATTGTTATATATCACTTTTTATCAACTGAAATTGCAACGATTTTATTGCTATCTTTAGTCTCTACTACAGCAGAGCCCTCATAAAGCGCATCATTAGACGCTGTGAGTATAAATGAGAACGAAACTCTATCATCCTCTGACTCAGGTTTCGAAAATACGATGTTCTTAATCGGCATGATTTCAGAAAGATACGGGGTAATTCTTGAGAGCATCACCCTTACGTTTGGGGAAAAGTTATTCTCAGTCCACTCAAAGTTAAAGTCTTTTTTCATCTCCGTGCTAAAGTATTTCAACACAGGGTGAAAGTCCTCCCCCACAATCGTCCCGAACCCCTTGTACGTTGGATAGAGCTTTGATGCGATGCTTGATGCCGAGACACTTGCGATTGCAGATGACTCTGATGCAAACAGGAGGCCTGATGATAAAACTAGGGCTAAAAGGAGGATCGCTCTTTTCATTCTTTATAAAATAAGTTTATTTTCGTAGAATGTAAAGAATGAACTACAGAGATGCAATTAACGGGGATATCCCGCCATACCTCATGCGTTTTATTAAGGGCGTTGGCAAGACCATCAACACCTACGACATGATAAGGGACAAAGAAAAAGTGCTTCTTGGAATCTCAGGAGGAAAAGACTCACTTCTCCTCTCACTTGCACTCTCACTAAGACGAATGTGGCTTCCAATCACATACGACATCAAGGCTATTCTCATCAATTGGATTGAACATCCTCTTGCACAAGAACAGAGGGACAAACTCTACGAATACTTTGATGCGCTTAAAATCGACTTTGAGATTGTGGATGAGCCTATGTTCTCAGAAGGATTTAGAGGCGAATTCAACTGTTACCTCTGCTCGAGAAACAGAAGACGCATACTCTTTGACAGAGCAACAAGCGAGAACATCAGGCTGATTGCGCTTGGTCATCATCTTGACGATCTTGTTGAGACCACGATTATAAACATGGCGTTTCGCGGCGCCTTTGATACGATGCACCCTGTACAGGAATTCTTTGGTGGAAAGATCAACATCATAAGGCCGCTTATTGAAACTCATGAGAGCACAATCTCACTTATCGCTGAGCGCCTCAAGGTTCCTGTTGTTAAAGCGGTCTGTCCGTTTGATAAGCAGAATATACGATCAAGGGTCAAACCGCTTGTAAAAGAGATGGCGCATATTGATAAGCTTGCACGCGAGCACATCTATGCCTCACACAAGTTCAACATGAAGGTTGAACGCTAGTTTTTACCCTCAGCAATTTTCGTTTTTTCACTTGCATTGTAATTATATATTATATATAATCTAATTATGGTATTTTGCCAAATTGGCATTATATGGGAGACTATATGAAGAAATTTGCATTAATCGTATTGACTGCACTCGTGTCGACAGTGGGAATCTTTGCCGCTAAGGGCCCAATCTCATTCACCGACCCTGGTGACCTCAGGACATACGGCATAGCAGGAGAGCCAGTTATCACAGATACCCTTCTAGACGGTTACATGGTGTTAACGTGCGACAATCCTACCACGCTTACGCTCAAAAGTGGTACAATACGTGTGGACAAAGCTTCCATTCTTTCCGTTGTAAATACAGACGACAACGATTACCAGTTCTATCTTCTAGACGGTAAGGTAGACGTCGCAAGCACGGGATATGGAAACATTTCTGTATTCACTCCATGGGGAAAATACTTTGCTCCTCAGCCTTCAATGTACACAATTAACTCTTCAAACGATACAGAAAAAGCTACCACAAATACAGGCGCACTCTACAACATCAACGCCCTATCAAATTCCATATCTACAATCCAAAGAGGCGAAACAAGAGATATGCTTGTACCTCCAAGAGCTTCATTCACAAACGAAGGCGCATTTACACTTGGAACAGACGAAGCATACTTTAAGGCAGGAATTCAAAAGCCAAAGGCTCCAGATGCTGCTCCTAGTTTCGTGGAAAACACTGCGTTTACAACGCCTACCGGCAGCTTTGAATACAACCAGGCTGATGACTGGATGCTCGTAAGCGGTGACTATAGCTACTTCCTACGCAATACACAGACTGAGATCTGGGATGATATAGAAGTCAACAGACCAATCATAATGAACGGCGGTCTGATGATTGAAGATTATACTACAGGACAGCTCCCAGCCCTTGATGAGTATATCAAAAACGATGTTAATGGCGGTGTCAGAATCCAGGAATATGCAAAAATTGATACCGTTGGCACAAAAGAAGGTGATAGCACACCTTACCCAGTTGAACCTGGTCATATTAAGACACAAAAGCTCTCTATCAGCGTCAACCCATATATTACATTTGCAAATTCAATACTTGAGTTTAGACTCAACTTTGTCGTCAATACAGATGCAAGCAATAACGTTATAACTTACCCATGGCAAGGACACAACTTTAAGACAGCAGCAAACTCTCTAAGTACCATTTCTGAATTTATCAGCGATATCAATATTGAGAATATGATATACCTTACACGCCGTCGCGAACTTCCTATTAGAACAAGAAATATTCAATTATTACGCCATAGTGCAGATGAAGAAAAGCTCCCGTTTTATCTCGATCTTGACCTTAAATACTTAAGAATAAACGCATTTGCAACAGATCTTGCAGACATCAACGCACCATTCAATATGCGCTCTCTAGACTTCACTATTATCCCAAGCCCAGACAAGTATCCTCTTGAAATCTCACTCGGTGCTGTCTACACAAGAACAACAGAGAAGCTAGAATCTGGAATGGCTCTCTTTAACGCTTCACTAAAGCTCCCAGTGATTGTAAAGAACGACGCACTCAGCATTGGAGTACACGGCGGATTCCCATGGTTTAATGTCACATCTCGAGGAACATTCAAAGAGATCTGGACACAGGGCTTTAATAAATCGGCATTCTATGCAGGACTTGACTTTAGCATGAACTTCGGTCCATTCCATGGCTTTGTAGGCGTTGACTACAACCAGAATACTGTACTTACAGGATTTATGGATGCATACAGCAACCTAAGATATGCTAATATTACTTCTACAAATCTTGAAGGGCTTAAGGCTGTTGTTCCATACCTTAACATTGGCGTTGATGCAGGCTACGGTGGATTTGAACTTTCTGCAATGGCTCCATTCTATGTAGGTAAAAAGATCTCAGAACTTCCTATTGAGTCAACAATACTTACTGACCCTGAAAATAATTATCAGAATTTATTCTTATATGCACTCAATGCAAAGATCTCAGCATTTGTACGACCATTTAACAACAACTCAATCAAACTACAAGTTGAATACGATACAAATAAGATATTCAGAGACTTTTACAATCCAGATAATCGACCAGATGTATCATTGTTTAATGATCCTAGTATCAATAAATATTGGATTCCTACATTTATTATATCATCAGAGACAGGTCCTGTATTCCTCCAGGGTAAACTCGACTTCGACTATGACAAGAATAAGACTCTACAGCCTGAATTCAGCATGCTCCTCTCTATCAACCTTGGTTCTGACTATCTATTAAACTCATCTTACTACAGAGAGAGAAAAGCAGCCGAGGAAAGGAGAAACTCATCATGGGCTCCAATATTTGCAATAGAAGTTGCTGATGATATCCTTCCATACAAGGATGATAGCGGTAATGTTGCCTTTGGTAACAACTTTAGATTGACACCTTTAGTCGGCGTTGAACATCCCATCTTTGCATTAACACTCAAATATGAGTTCTCAGGACTCTCATTCAGCGAGTTTGCAAACATCAAATCTTGGGATGCAGGAAAATGGATCAACAGCTTCATCAACCAGTTCAGAATTGCTGACATCCTCAATTTTGGCAGCAACTCAGCATTCGACATCAAGACTAACAGTGCTGTTTCAACAACATCAGTTATTGAGAACCTTGAACTCAGCTTTGACCTTTACGGTATATTTGGAATCAGAGCAAGCGACTTTGGAAACAATCTCTCATCAATCATTTCGTCATCAAAGCTCTACCCTGTTGATATATTTATTGGTTATAGATCAGATAAATTAAATGCATACATTTCATCAACAATTACTGCAGAATGGTCGAATAAAGCTGGAGAAGATAAACTACATATTCAACTTATGCCATCCGCAAACTTCGACATCAACCTCTTTGGTGCTCACCTTGGTGCATTCTTTGCAACTACTATTGATATTATGCAGAACTCACAAGGAGTTGTTAGCGTACACCCAGGTATTGGCGTAGGTAAGACAACCAACTGGAACATGCTTGCAGGTGGAACTCTTGGATATGCATCAGATATCTTTACTCTTGAACTCACAGGCGGTATACAGATCAACGACGCTGTATACAAAAAGTATGACGCACTCACATATATCGATGATGTTGAAGATAAGTCCTACAGAATTTCAAACTATGCATACGACGAAGTTAGAAACAAGTATGTACCATTCTTCAACGTTGCACTTAAAGGCAATGCAAGTGACATCTTCACATTCAACCTTGATTATACTGTTAACGTATCATCAAAGTTCGATAAGCTCTACTATGATAGACTAAGCATTGGCATTACTGCTAGTACATCAGTATTCGACATCTATGGCTTACTTGAGAAGCGTGGTGCATTCTTGGGTGCAGAATCATTTAAGGACATTCCTAATTTGTGGAGGAACCCAGTATCACGCGATACAGCATTTGCATATAAGCTTGGTGTTACACTCAAAGCAGAACACATCAACTTTACTGTTGAATATGAAAACGAATTCTTCAGGAGTATTGCAAATAGACAGCAGGATGTATCGAGTGACTATATGGCTGGCAGACTTACATTTAAATCAGTTATTGGTTTAATTTAACAGATGATTAACAAACTTGATGAGGGGCTAGTATCTCACCTTGCTGCAGGCGAGGTGATTGAACGCCCCTCTTCTATTATCCGTGAATGTATAGACAACTCGATTGACGCAAAATCCACATCAATTTCAATCACTACAATAGACGGCGGTAAGGATGTTATCACAGTTGAGGATAACGGATGCGGAATTCATAAGGATGACTTAAACGCAATTGCCCTGCCCCACGCCACAAGTAAGATTACATCACTTGATGACATCTACAATATAATCACAATGGGATTTCGAGGTGAGGCGCTCTTTTCAATGACAAGCGCGGGTGATCTTAAGATTGAATCAAACGGATACGGAATTGAAATTGACGATTTCAAACGCTCTGACGTCTTTAAGAGCACAAAGGATAGCGGCACACGAATTACTCTATCAAACCTATTTAAAAACCTCCCTGCACGCCTTGCTTTTCTCTCAAGCGCAAACATCGAACATCAGAGGAACGCGAGTATTATCTCAGAAAAAGCGCTTGCCTTCCCTGAAGTTGAATTTACGTATATTAACAATAATATTAAATATATACATTATGATATAGAGACGCCTAAGGATAGAGTCGGTCGCTTCTTAAAAAGCGAGAGCCTTAGCAAAGTCAAAGAAATTGAGAAGGAATACGATGATTTTAATATAAAGCTCTTCTATCTTGATGGAGGACTAAGACGCGACAGGAAAAAGATCAAAATCTACGTCAATAAGCGATGCGTCACAGATCCGTACCTTATGAGTGCTATTCTCTATGCATTTTCAAGCGTGACACCTGGCGCCTTCTATCCTGAGGCTCTGCTCTTTATAGAGAACGATCCATCCCTTACAGACTTCAACGTACACCCTCAAAAGAAGGAATGTAGACTTCGTAACGCCCACAGTATCCATCATGAAATATCAACTATTTTTAAGGGTGAAAGACTTGATAAAATCCGCTCAATCTACGACTTTAAAGAAAGCCAGAATGAAACCCAATCTGAGTCTGTTATTACATCAAAGGATAGTGATTGCAGCGGTGATAATTACAGTGGCGAAAGACACGATAACCCTATAAATAATGATACAGTAATTAAGACTGAGCAGACGGATGACGCATTTACTAGAAACAACAAGAACAGTATAGTTGAGCCAACGTCCTTTAGATTCCCTACTTCTTTTCTATCCACTACGGAGATAAGCAAAAAAGATAGAGAGCCGTACGAGATGAATCCAATGCTCTTCTCAGAGTCTACAAACGATGAAACTTTGGGCTTTACATACATCGGGCAGATCTGGAACCTATTCCTACTCTACACAATCGGCGATGAACTATTCATAATCGATCAGCACGCGGCTGCAGAACGTGTGATGTTTGACTCTCTTAAAAAGCGCATCAATATACAGGAGCTCCTCTTTCCTTTAAACATAGAGGTTGATATCAACACATCACGCTCCCTTGATAGGATTAAGGACTCATTCATAGAGAAAGGCATAATCATTGAAAAGGTTGAGGACTGCCTCTGGTGTCTTAAAGCCATCCCTAATGCGCTTAAGAACAGCGAAAGGGAGATAATCAAGCTTATCGAGAAGGCTGATGATAAGGAGATTGATGCAAAACTCTACGCGATCACATCCTGTCATAACAGCATACGAGGTGGAATGGCACTAACGCGATCTGATGCCATAGCGCTGATATCAGACACGCTGAAGCTTGATGAACTTGTGTGCCCTCATGGCAGAAGCTTTGTAACTAAGATTACTAAAAGCGAACTTGAGGCACTAGTACTCCGTGAATAGGTCAGCCTTTGAAAGTCGCTTTTTGAGTATATTTACCGCCGCCTTTTAAGGGACATTCCTGTAGCCTTTTGAGTGACCCTACATTAAGGAAACACTATGAGTTTTTAAGACTAAGCTCAGCATCTTTAAGTTCCCTATCTATACAATCAAAGTACTTCTTGAACGCCTTGAAGTATCCCTTTGTGGATTCATTTACGTAGTTTGGATTAACGCTTTCATCGATTAATAGCTTTTTAAACGGATACGCCCCGTTGACCTTCCATGCGTTAAGAATCCCTGCGTTAATCGCATCGTGTGGGCAGTACATCACGCATCTCATACAGATCATACAATGACATCCAAAGTGCGGGTAACCATCCTTTCCCTCTCTTATGTTGCTCATTGGACAGTTTTTAATACAGAGTGTACATTTTGTACATTTTTTCTTCTTAATTCTGTACGTCTTACCTATGATTGGACCGCCTATCCATACTAGCTTTCCAAGCGTATAAAGTAGGTAGTAGAGCGGATGCGGATGAAGTAGATACGTCTCATTTTTCACGATTTTATCAGCCATAATCGCGGCGTGGCTCTCTGCATAGATATACATCTGCTTTACAAGCTCATCAGGGTACCTAAACATTATGTTGTACGGCATGAGGTAGTGTTTTTCCTCCATCACCCTGTACCCTTTTCGTCTAAGACGTGATTTCATAATCGATGATGAGTAATGGTTTGGTGCAAACGGCTCCCCGCTTGTCTTTATAATAAAGCATTGTTTCTCACCTTTGGCCTTTTCGAGGACCTTTACAAATCGATTCACAAGGTGTGGCGCGTTAAAGCCGTAAATTGGGTAGGCAATCGCGATGATGTCAAAGTCGTTTGGGCTTGGGTACGTACGTTTTTTATAGCTTTCATAGTCGAATGAGAATACCGTGGTTTCAACATCCCTTTTATCAAGTTCAGTTTTGACGAATTCAGATACCATTTTTGTATTTCCTGTGCCGCTAAAACAGTAGATTATAGCCTTCACTTCCACTCACCTTCATCATAGCACGCCTTTCCTGCTCTAATTATAGCCTCTTCAACATCCTTGCCCTTCTTTATGTGTAATTCCTCGTTCACATCATCCATCTCGTTCTGTGGAAAGTAGAAGTAATCGCTTTGGATGTCCATCATAACGTAGTAGTAGTCAAGGCCGTGATAAAGGCCCTTACGTTTATCTCTTTTTGCGATTAAGTCAGCGCCAATGGCAGATAGGTAGCGAGGTGGATTTAGAACCCTCATTGGCTTTCCCTGAACTCCGGTAAGGAGTTTATCAAGCATCCAGTTAAAGTCGTGATTTTCATCCCCAATTGGGTAGTGGCTTCCACCTTTGCCGTAAAGAACTGCACCAATTAACGCTTCCCCAACGTGGCGTGATGAACACATAACACTGCCGCCTTTTGGGAACATAATAACCCTCTTACCCCTGGCAAAGTGATCAAGAAATGTCCCTCGCCATATCGGGCGTCTGTTCGGACACGTTCCAAAGATGTACGGAAGCTCCATAATTACAACATCCATCTTATCAGTACCGTTTTCATCCATTCCAACGCTTATAAGCGCCTCAGCCTGCTCCTTTCTCACTTTAATATACGGATGACGGGCTGAGAGCTTCTTTTTTGGAAATCTTCTGTCGAAATAGAGAAAATACGATGAACATACAACAGCCTTTTTTATCCCTGCTCTACGTGCCGCCTTAAACACCTTTTTAGGATAATCAACAAGCCTTTGATGGAAGAACCTGTATGCATTCTCAGGTGGATTTATTCTGTCATCAGGCCCCACAGCGTAAATTAGGGCGTCGTAGGCGCCTTCTTTGAAGATTTCGTAAAGTTCATCCTCAGTAAGTGTAAAGACGTCTCCTATAAGGCTTTTTGCTTCTTTTGGATACCACGAGGCGGCATCAGCATCATCGATAGCAAGGGATGTGACATCCATGTTCTTTTCAAGTGCAACAAGCGTGGCTTCATGGCCTAAAAGTCCTGTTCCACCGATTATAATTAGGTTCATTGTAATTCCTCTTGCTATCATTATATATTCTTTGAATTTGATAAACAAATAAAAATGCCATATAATAAAAAAATGGATTATGATGAGATAAAAACAAATGTATCCGCTAACCTGACAGAGCTACGCAAATCAAGTGGCCTTACTCAGGTTGAATTTGGCGAGAAGTTTGCTTTTTCCGATAAGACAATAAGCAAATGGGAAAGCGGTGCATCAATCCCTGATGTTGCCACTCTATGCCAGATTGCAAATGAATTTAACATTTCACTTGACGACCTTGTAAAGTCACATAATATATCAGAAGATCACGACAAGAAAACAAACAGATTCAAGTATAGCCTTACGCGTCTTCAACACATAGCTGTACTCTTCTTTGTGGTTGTGTTTATCTGGGCTTGTGCGCTTATGATATTCATATTCGTAAAAGACTTCTTTAAAGTATCAGTATGGCCTATATTTCTATGGGCGATTCCAATTTCTGCAGTATGCATCCACTACTACACATCGCGCTTTATCGGCAATAACTTCATCCTAAAGCTGTCGCTTGACACCATCACGGCCTGGAGTACCCTCATGGCGATTTACTACTCCTTCCTTGTGTACAACATCACGTTCAGGTCGATCTTCTTCTTAGGCATTCCGCTTCAGATAATAGTTGTGCTTGTATCCTACATCAAAACCTGGCGAAGATCAAAATAATGAATAGAGAGATTAAACTTATATGTTCAGACATCGATGGCACACTGATTAAGGCTGACCAAACTATTGGTGATATCACAAGGAAAGCCGTAATAAGAGCAACAGAGTGCGGCATTCACTTTGCTCTTGCAACAGGGCGTTTTAAGACAGGGGCATCATCGATTGAACAGAAACTTGATCTTCCCTCCGATAAGCTTTCAGGCGTATACGACAATGGTGCGTACGTTGAGGCTAATGGGAAACCAATTAAAGCCGAGGGTGTAAAACACAGTGTGATTCTTGAAATTTCACGCCTTGCAAAAGAGTACAATGCACGTCCTGTGCTATTCTCAGGTGAGGAATGGATTGTTGAGGAGTCTGATAAGTGGTGGGCTCAGATCAACGGCTTTTATGAAGGCCGAGGCGTTGTAGATACGTTTGAAAACACGCTTAGAAAGGCACTCGCCTCATCCTATCAGGAACCTGTTAAACTTGTACTCAGGCACGATGATCCAGAGACGATTATCCGCCTCAGAGAAGACTTGAACAAGCGCTACCCTGACCTCTTCTTCTTCCTCTCGCACTCTGATATCCTTGAGGTGTCAATGAAGCATGTCGATAAGGGTAGCGGCGTTAAGGATCTTGCGGACTACTTTGGCATAACTTTAGACAACATCATGGCATTTGGAGACTTCGATAATGATATTCCAATGCTAAAGGCAGTAAAATACGGCGTTGCTATGGAGAACGGCACGAAAGGTGCAAAGGAAATAGCATCTTTTTACGCCCCCTCTAATGAGGATGACGGCGTTGGGAAGATGATCAATAAACTGCTATTTGAAGAATAATGCTGGGTCAATTTTCACGAACTGCAATGTTACTAGGCAAAGACTCGATAAACGCTCTTAATGATAAGAGGGTTATCATCTTTGGAATCGGCGGTGTTGGAGGATCAGCACTTGAGGCACTCACACGAAGCGGTGTTGGTAACATAGACATAGTTGATGATGATAAAGTCTGCCTTACAAACGTCAACAGACAGCTATTTGCCCTAATCTCTACAGTCGGAAAGTACAAGGTTGATGTTGCAAAAGAGCGCATGCTTGATATCAATCCACGTGTGAACATCAACACGTTTAAGACGTTCTTTCTTAAGGAGAACAAGGATGAGTTCGACTTTTCAAAGTACGACTTTATAATCGATTGTATTGATACAGTCACAGGAAAGCTCAGCTTGATCGAGGAAGCAAACCGTCTTGGCGTTCCAATAATTTCCGCAATGGGTGCTGGCAACAAGCTTCATCCTGAGCTTTTTGAGATCACAGACATAAAGAATACATCCGTCGATCCCCTTGCCCGCGTGATGCGCTATGAATGCCGTAAAAGAGGCATAAAGAAGCTCACTGTGGTGTACTCAAAGGAAAAACCGATAAAACCTATTGAAGACATGGCTCTAAGCTGCAGGTATAACTGTATATGTCCACCCGGTGCCAAACACAAGTGTACAGACAGGCGTGACATCCCAGGATCCGTCTCATTTGTACCTCCTGTTGTGGGCTACCTTATCGCATCGCACGTTATCACCTCTCTTACGTCTAATTTAAGTTGAATAAAACACACGTTTTATATATATTATATAAGTAAGAACGAAGTTTCTTACGAGGAGTGATAGATGAATAGTAAAAATCTCCCTCGTGGAATAAAAAAAGTACTTTTTTCAGAAGAGACAATCGCAAAGAGAGTCAAAGAGCTCGCTCGTCAAATTGACAATGATTACAAGGATGCCACTGAACCTATAATTCTTGTTGGGGTTCTTAAGGGCTCATTTATGTTCCTGTCAGATCTAGTTAAAGAAATAACCATACCTCACGTTGTAGACTTTATAGCAGTATCATCATACGGATACAAGAAGATTACAAAGTCATCAGGCAACGTCAGAATGATTATGGATACAAGGGAGGATCAGGAAGGCCGCGACGTACTTGTGGTTGAGGACATCCTTGATACCGGCTACACCCTTGAATACATAGACAAAATGTTCAAGGCACGTGGCACTAAAAGTGTTAAAAACATCGTGCTACTCACAAAGGAAATTAAACATGAAGCTGACGTAAATCTTGACTATCTCGGCTTCTCATCCCCTGACGTTTGGGCTGTGGGATACGGTCTTGATTACCGTGAAAAATTCAGAACATTACCATACATTGCAGAGCTCGATATAGACACTCTCAATGCGGATGAAAGGAGATAATAATGGGCGCGATTTCTGTTGTTGGAGCACAATGGGGCGACGAAGGAAAAGGTAGAATTGTAGACTATCTTGCAACTAAGGCTGACGCTGTAATCAGGTATCAGGGTGGCGACAATGCAGGTCATACCGTCATCAACGAATATGGTAAGTT
Organism: uncultured Spirochaetaceae bacterium; assembly: GCA_945910645.1. Classification (GTDB taxonomy): domain Bacteria; phylum Spirochaetota; class Spirochaetia; order Sphaerochaetales; family Sphaerochaetaceae; genus UBA9848. The sequence continues at coordinate 21,338 of CAMDZB010000004.1, forward strand.
TGGACTTCATATCATTCCATCTGGCATATTCAACAGGAATGCAATCAGCATTGTAGGAGCAGGATGCGTTGTTAACTTTGAACGCATGGAAGATGAACTTAAAAACATCCCAAATGAGCTTCACAGTAACCTTTACATTGACAGAAGAGCTCATCTTATATTCCCATTCAACAAGGATCTTGATGGCGCTGAGGAAAATAAGAGATCTCAAGGTGACAAGGTTGGAACCACAAAGTGCGGTATTGGCCCAACATATGCTGATAAGGCATCACGTATTGGACTGAGAGCCGGTGACCTTTTATTAAGAAGTAATGTTCTTGATGACAAAATCCGCAACCTTCTTTCTAAGAAGAATCTTGAGCTTAGTAACTACGGCCTTAATACATACTCATTTGATGAGATCAAAAAGCTTACAGATAAGTGGACTAGGCTATTTGGCGATAAGATCATCGATACTCTCCCTATTCTTGAGAAGCTCATCAAGGAAAACAAGACTGTGCTTCTTGAAGGACAGCTTGGCGTGATGAGAGACATAGACTGGGGTATCTATCCATACTGCACATCATCATCAACCACATCAGGAGGAGCAGCAGCCCTCTCTGGAATCCCATTTACTGAGATTAAGGAAGTTGTAGGAATCGTGAAGGCGTATACATCATCAGTTGGTGGCGGTCCATTCCCTACAGAGCTATTCGATGAGACTGGAGACAAGCTTAGAAGCGTGGGCGCTGAGTTTGGCGTAACTACAGGACGACCTCGTAGATGCGGATGGCTTGATGCGGTTGCACTTAAGACAAGCGCATACCTTAACGCATTTACAACTATCGCAATCACTAAGCTTGATATCCTAGATACGTTCAAGACGATAAAAATAGCCACTTCTTACCGCCTTGACGGCAAAGTTATAGATTACCTACCAGATGCCGAGGATCAAAAGCGTGTAGAGCCAATTTATGAGGAACTCGAAGGCTGGATGACTCCAACAACTGAGTGTAGGACATGGGATAGCCTCCCTACTAACGCAAAGAAGTACATCACACGTATGGAAGAGCTAATTGGGGTTAAGGCAAAGTACATCTCCGTTGGACCTGAAAGAGATCAGCTCATCATAAAATAATTGATTTAAATAGCTGATATTGTTGCTGAAGCAACACAATCGATAATCAAGAAAAAGAAAACGCTGGAGTTCATCCAGCGTTTTCTTTATATCGTTTAACTTAAATTTAGTTAAATTAAACAGACTTGTTAGAGTTCATAGCCTTTCTTGGTGCAGACTTAACCTGAGCAGGAACAGCCTTTGCCTTCTTTACTTTGTCAGCCTTTGGAGCTGCTGCTTTCTTCTCTGACTTCTTTGCAGCCTTTTTCCCACTCTTCTTGTCTTTCTTATCCTTCTTTTCAAACTTGATTTCAGGATGGTCAACAAGTGAAAGCTGAACCATGCTTGCAGAATCCCCTTTCCTGTAGCCATTCTTAAGGATACGAGTGTAACCGCCGTTTCTATTTGCATAGCGTGGTGCAATCTCGTTGAATACCTTTGCAACTACTTCTTCAGAATAGAGATAGCGTGCAATCATTCTGTGTGCATGAACGTTTACACCCTTTGCCTCAAGTAGAGCCTCTGGTGTACCTGTTTTTGTTAGCTCTTCAACAGTTGCGTTTGCATTCTTAGCACGTGTGATGATCTTCTCAACAAGGCGGCGTGCTTCCTTAGCCTTAGCCTCTGTTGTCTCGATTACCTCGTACTTTAAAAGCTGTGTTGCAAGACCTCTAAGTAAAGCCTTTCTCTGTGAAGAAGTGCGTGATAAATCATTAAAACCTATTTTGTGTTGCATAGTATTACTCTTCCTTATCTTGTCGTGGTAGGTTGTGCTTTGGGACTTTTGCTGTTGAATAGTCCTTCATGTTGAAACTCAATCCCCACTCCTTTAGTTTATCTTTAATTTCTAGCAATGATTTCTTGCCAAAATTTCTTTCCTTTGCAATATCATATTCTGACTTCTGTGTAAGATCATAAAGCGTATTGATGTTTGCTCTTCTCAAACAGTTGCTTGAGCGAACAGAAAGCTCTAGTACATCTACAGAGGTATTGAGAATGTTGTTAATTCTTGTTTCATTCTCATCCAATGTGTCGTTAGATACAATAGCCTTTGGATCAAAGTTCACAAATGCAGATAGATATGTATTTAAGATATGTGCAGCCTGAGCAACAGCGTCTGTTGGAGATACTGTGCCGTCTGTGAATACCTCAAGTGTTAGTTTGTCATAGTCGTTTCTCTGACCAACACGTGTTGGATCGATCTTGTAGCGCACTCTCTTTACAGGAGAATAAAGTGCATCGATAGGAAGCACTCCATACTGCTCCTTATACTTGTCTCCAAGCTCACCAGGAACATAGCCGCGTCCAAGGTCAATCTGAACCTCAATTTCAAGTTCAACGCCTTTCTCGAGTGTAAGCACGTGAAGATCCTTATTCATGATCTCAATGCCAGCCTTCTCAAAGTCCTTTGCAGTCAACTTGCAAGGTCCTTTTGCTTCAACAACAAAAACGATCGTCTTATCCTCGTCGTCCTCGTTGGCTTTGATTTCAAACTTCTTTAAAGAAGCAATAATTTCGGCAATATCTTCCTTTACTCCCTCTATGCTCTCAAATTCGTTAGAAACCTGATGGGTTGTTCCGTCAGATGATTTGACTGTAAACTTAACAGCACTCACAGCATAACCCTGAATGCTAGAAAGTAGTACGCGTCTTAATGCGTTACCGATGGTTGTTCCCATACCCCTTTCGAATGGATAGGCAACAAAACGACCATAGGTAGGATTTGCACCTGGCGTGGTTTCTTCTTCTTTAACAACATAGTCTGTATCGTGTGGAATAACCAACCCTTTTAGAAGATTTTTTCTTACCATTTACTCCCTCCCTATTATTTTGAATAGAGTTCGACAACTAACTGTTCGTTGATCTTTTCAAGCTCACGAACATCTGCTCTCTCTGGAACAGAAACAAACTTTCCTTTCATTTCAGCTGTATCAAGGCTAAGCCATGGTTCACAGTTGTTGTTCTTTGTATATGCGCTTAGGTTGTTCTGGATGAGAGTCATCTTCTTTGATGATGGAGCGACTGAGATCTCATCACCTGGTTTTACAAGGTATGATGGGATGTCTAATCTCTTTCCGTTTACAAAGATATGTCCATGTGATACAAGCTGTGATGCCTGAGAGCGTGAAACTGCAAAATGAAGTCTATAAACTACATTGTCAAGTCTTCTCTCAAGAAGCTTAATCATGTTATCACCTGTTTTACCAGGAAGACGAACAGCCTCTTCGAATGTGAGGTGGAACTGCTTCTCAAGCATTCCATAGATCCTCTTAAGGCGCTGTTTCTCTCTTAGCTGAATACCGTAGTCAGTTGGCTTTTTAGCTCTGACTTTTGGATCCTTGCCAGGAAGTCCTGTGTGTGCACCGCCTGCCTGCTTTCTTAGTGGGCACTTGAGAGTAGTACATCTCTCGCCTTTAAGTCCGAGTGGCTGGTGCTCAATACGACAATATCTACATTTTGGTCCTAAATATCTTGCCATAATACTCTCCTATCATCAAATACGACGAGCCTTACGTGCTCTACAACCATTATGTGGAATTGGAGTTACGTCTCTGATCGTCTTAACTTTTAAACCTACAGTGCCAAGAGCTCTAATTGCGCTCTCTCTTCCACTGCCTGGACCTTTTACAAATACATTAACTTCACTAAGACCTGTGTCGAGTGCCTTACGAGCAGCAGCTTCCATAATTGTCTGTGCGGCAAATGGAGTGCTCTTCTTTGCACCTCTATAGCCCTGAGCACCAGCGGATGCCCATGAAATTGTGTTGCCATTAACATCTGTAATAGTGATAATGGTGTTGTTAAAAGTAGCCTGAATATAAGCGTTACCTTCTAGGACAATCTTCTTTGTCTTTTTCTTCTGCGTTGCCATTCTTACCCCCTATTACTTCTTCTTACCTGCAACAGTCTTACGCTTACCCTTTCTAGTACGAGCGTTAGTCTTTGTGCGCTGTCCACGAACTGGTAAACCTTTTCTGTGTCTTAAGCCTCTATAGCAACCAATATCCATTAAGGACTTGATGTTCTGAGCAACCTCTGAGCGAAGTGAACCTTCAACCTTATATTCATCTTCGATTACCTTTCTCAAAAGTGCAACATCATCGCTTGAAAGAGTATTGATTCTTACTTCAGGATCGATGTTAGTTTTCTTACAAATGTCTAGGGCAGAAGTTCTTCCGATACCATAGATATAAGTAAGCGCAATCTTTGTTGCCTTGTTTGGCAAATCTACACCAGCAATACGTGCCATTTATATTACCCCTTTTGTCTCTGTTTATGTTTTGGATTGCTACATACAATGCGAACAACCCCATTTCGCCTAATAACTTTGCAGTTATTACAAATTGGCTTTACACTAGCCTTCACTTTCATAATTAGTTCTCCTCTTATTAAAGACCTCTAATCTTTTTTCCTCGCCTCATTAGTCCATCGCTATGATGCATCTTCATAATACTCTCAATAGAACGCATAGTATCCAAATCTACTCCGACAAGGATCAACAATGATGTTCCACCGAATAGCATAGCAACATCTTGAGGAAAATGGAATATCAACTGAATAAAAGTTGGTATTAATGCGATAAATGCAAGGAATATTGCGCCAGGAAGAACGATTCTGTTTAGAATCTTTGTTAAGTACTCTTCCATCTTATCAGCTCTAACTCCCTGAATCGTACCACCATTATCTCTGATGTTCTTCGATATCTCAATTGGATTGAGTGTAACCTGTGTATAGAAGAATGCAAAGCCGATAATCAAGAGCGCATACAATACGATGTATAGCCACCCCTGAGGATCGAGCGCATTTGCAAGACGCTGCAACCATCTAACATTTGGACCCCAGGTTGCTGCAACCTGAATTGGCAATGTTAGAAGAGCTGATGCGAAGATCACAGGAATAACGCCAGATGGGTTAATCTTGAGAGGGATATGTGAACTCTGTCCGCCATAAACCTTTCTTCCTACAACTCTCTTTGAATAGGTTACGTAAATCTTCTTTACACCCTTTTCCTCGTACACAACAAGAACCAAAAGAACTAAGAACATCACAAGAAGTATTACAACTCCAATTGGATTGATTGTGTTGTTTTTAATTCCAACAATCATTGTGTTGATACCAGCAGGAATACGAGCAACGATACCAGCATAGATAAGAAGTGAAATACCATTACCAACGCCGCTCTTAGTAATTCTCTCTCCAATCCATACCTCTGTCATTGTACCTGCTGTACAAGTAATAAGTGCCATTGTTATAAATGCACCTCTTGAGAAGCCTGCACTTATAATGTTAACACCTGTCTGTTGTTGTATCATGCTAGCATATGCTGTAACCATCAAAGCCTGAAGACAACATACTACTATTGTACCCCAACGTGTATACCTTTGAATCTTTTTAGCTCCAGAAGGCTCTTGAGCCATCTTCTTTAGAGCGGGAATGATAATCATCAAAAGTTGTAATATAATTTCTGCAGTGATGTAAGGCATTACACCCAACATAAACACTGAAAAATTTGAAAATGCACCGCCTGAGAATAAGTTGAGATACTCACTTAGCCCCAAAGCACCCTTGTTTGCTCCCTGAAATGCTTCACGAAGAGCAACAGGGTCTACCCCAGGTATTGGAATAACAATTCCAATACGGGTGATGATAAGTAGACCTATCGTAATCAATATTTTCTTACGAAGCTCTTTAACTCTCATCATTTCTACAAGTGAATTTGCCATTAGTTCTCATCCTTATTAGGTTCTTCGCTACTTGCGCACTCTTCACAACAACAATCTACAATTGTACCACCTGCTTTCTTGATGCTCTCCTCCGCTGTTGCAGAAAGGTTAACACAATCAATAGTAAGTGCCTTAGAAATTGTTCCGTTTGCAAGAATCTTTGCTTCTGTATTGAAACCCTTAATAAGTCCCTTTTCTCTTAATGTGAGTGGAGATACTGTCTCGCCGTTCTCATATACTCTCTCGAGATCTGAAAGAGATACAGCCTGGAATACTCTCTTGAATGGGTAGTTTGAAAATCCACGGCGTGCAACTCTTCTGTAGAGTGGCATCTGACCGCCTTCAAATCCTGGGCGAACACCACCGCCTGAGCGTGAGTTCTGTCCGTTTGAACCACGACCTGAAGTTCTACCTTTAGATGATGCTCCACGGCCTACGATTGTCTTTTTTCTATTAGCTCCATATGGTGCGTGTATCTGTCCGCATTCTACTTTTTCCATCTTAAGCCTCCTCAACTGATACGAGGTGCTCGATGACTCTAATCATGCCACGAGTAACACCATCATCTCTTCTAACTGTTGAACTTGAAATCTTACCAAGTCCAAGAGCCTTAGCTGTTGCTCTCTGCTTTGGTAATGAGCCAATCAAGCTTTTTCTTAATGTAATTTTAATCATTTTATCAGCCATAATTAACCCCAAATATCCTTAATTCTCTTATCGCGACCACGTGCGATTTCCTCAGCGCTTGAGAGCTGCTGGAATCCGTCGAGTGTTGCCTTGATCACGTTAGCCTTGTTGTTTGCGCCGAGTGACTTTGAAAGAATATCTGTGATTCCTACAGCGTCACATAGAGCACGAACAGGGCCTCCTGCGATAACTCCTGTACCTGGAGTTGCTGGGCGAAGAACAACCTCTGCACTCTTAAATCTGCCGATAACCTCGTGTGGAATTGTTACGTTAACAACCTCACCGTTTGGAGATGATACCTTCTTTAATGAGATAGGTTTTAAGGACTTATAAGCCTTATTTGTTGCCTTGCGGATAGCCTCTGTTACATCGTTAGCCTTACCGAGTGCAAAACCGACCTTGCCGTTTTTATCTCCAACAACCATCAATGCTGCAAATGAGATAGTACGTCCACCTTTTGTACTTTTTGAGACACGATTCATTGAGATTAGCTTCTCTACAAGCTTGTCTTCCTTCTTCTCGTCTCTTTCTTTATTCTGTGGTTTTTCTTTTCTTGCCATTTTACCTATACTCCTTAGAAGTTAACCCCTGCTTTACGAACGCCATCTGCAAAAGCCTTAACAATACCATGGTATAGATAACCATTTCTATCAAAAACTGCAGAAGATATTTTCTTATCTAGCATTTGCTTACCAAGTGCTTCTCCTAATTTTTCAGCATTTTCCTTATTATTTCTCAAACCCTTATACTCTTTCTGAACTGTAGAAATTGAGCATAGAGTTACACCATTTTCATCATCAATAACCTGTGCATAGAAGTGCAAATTACTTCTGAATACAGAAATTCTTGGACGACTTGCAGTTCCAGAAATAGAGAGACGAATATGATTCTTTCTTTTTTCATGCCTTTTAATTTTTGATTTTAACGCATTCATATCTTAACCTCCTTATTTCTTGACACCGCTCTTACCGACTTTACGTCTGATAACTTCGTTCTCATACTTAATTCCCTTACCCTTATAAGGCTCTGGTCCTCTGAGTGAGCGAATTTCTGCACAGACCTGACCAACACGCTGTTTGTCAATACCTGTTACAATAATCTTTGTTGCTCCCTCTAATGACATTTTGATTCCCTCTGGAATCATGTACTCAATCTGAGTTGAATAACCTAGGGAAAGCAATAGGATGTTTGTACCCTTAAGCTCAGCCTTGTAACCAACACCGTTGATCAAAAGCACAGTTGTATAGCCGTTTGTAACGCCTTCAACCATATTCTTAAGTAGCTGTCTGTAAAGACCATGTCTACTCTTTGCATCTTTACTCTCATTGATGCGTGATACAATCACTTCATTGCCTTCCTGTTTAAATGTGACAAAAGGTTCGTAAACCTGTGTAAGTTTACCCTTTGGTCCTTCTACAGTAAGGATGCCACCATCAGATGAGAATTTAACACCTGATGGAATTTCAACAGGTAGTTTTCCGATTCTTGACATTCTTATCTCCTTTTATATCTTACCACATTTTGCAAATAAGCTCGCCACCGATCTTTTCTTCAGCTGCTTTTTTGCCAGTGATTATTCCTTTTGATGTTGAAACAATAATTGTTCCATAGCCGTTAAATACACGAGGCATATCTTTATAACCTGCATACATACGGCGTCCTGGAGTTGAAATTCTTTCAATTCCGTGTAGGACTGGTTTGTTGCTCTCGTCATACTTTAGGTAGATCTTGAGATGTTTAAAGTCATCAACAAGAACTTCTTTAAAATTAACGATATAGCCTTCGCTCTTCATAATCTTAACAATTTCAAGTTTGCTCTTTGAAAGAGGAACTTCAACATCATCATGATGTGCCAAAGAGGCATTTCTAATTTTTGTTAGCATATCTGCTACTGGATCACTTGCTGCCATTTTCCCCTCCTATTACCAACTTGACTTTGTTACGCCTGGAATCTGACCTTCTGATGCTAGCTTTCTAAAGCATACTCTGCAAATTCCAAAATCACGCATATAACCACGAGGGCGTCCGCATACTGCACAACGATTGTTCTTTCTTGTGCTGAACTTTGGTGTCCTCTTTGCTCTTACAATCAATGATTTCTTCGCCATTTTTTGTCTTCCTTATTTTGCAAATGGCATACCAAGCGATCTAAGAAGAGCAAAACCCTCTTTATCGTTTGTAGCCGTTGTTACTATTGCTACATTGAGACCGCTAATGCGCTCAATCTTATCAAAGTCAATCTCTGGGAATATAATCTGTTCGGTAATACCCAATGAGTAGTTTCCGTTTCCGTCAAATGCTGTCTTCTTAACACCTTTGAAGTCTCTAACACGTGGAAGTGCGATAGAGATTAGACGCTCAAGGAAATACCACATGTTATCACCACGAAGAGTAACCATAGCGCCGATTTCCATTCCCTGGCGAATCTTGAAGTTTGCTATAGCCTTTCTTGCCTTAGTTCTAAGAACGTGCTGACCTGTGATCTGCTCAAGTTCCTTAACTGCAGCATCAAGATACTTCTTGTTTGCAACAGCGTCGCCACAACCTACAGAAACTGTAACCTTTACAAGGCGTGGGATCTGCATTGATGACTTATATCCGAACTCCTTCTGAAGCTCTGGACGAACCTGTTCAAGGTATTTCTTTTTCAAATTTGGTATAAATTTCTCTTCTTTATTCTCAGCCATTACAATACCTCATTTGTTCTCTTTGAATAGCGAACTTTCTTTCCGTTTTCAACTTTAAATCCAACGCGAGTAGGTTTGCCGTCTTTTGCAACTAAAGCAACCTTAGAAACATGGAGTGGAGCTTCAACCTTTGTGATGCCGCCCTTGTCCTGCTCTGATCTTCTCTTGATAGCCTTAGAAACCATGTTAACATCAGAAACTATAACAGTCTCATCTTTAGTGTTAACAGCGATCACTTTTCCAGTTTTACCCTTCTCGCGGCCGCTTAACACTTTAACCATGTCATTTTTCTTAATATACATATCCCTCTCCTACAACACTTCCGGTGCGAGTGAAACAATCTTCATGAAACCGTCACGTAGTTCACGTGCAACAGGTCCAAAGATACGCTTACCCGTAGGGTTATTGTTGGCATCGATAATAACACATGCATTATCATCGAACCTTATATATGTGCCGTCTTGACGACGATACTCTTTTTTTGTTCTAACAACTACAGCCTTAAGAACCTGACCTTTCTTAATAGCACCGTTTGGAAGAACGTCTTTTGCAGCAACAACGATGATATCGCCAACACTAGCAATGTAACGGTGTGAACCACCGAGCACTTTAATACACTGCACAGTCTTTGCTCCACTGTTGTCTGCTACATTTAAATAGGTTTGCATCTGTACCATAACAGTAATCTCCTCTATTAACGAGCTCTTTCAACAATGTTAGAAAGACGCCAACACTTATCCTTGCTGATATGACGACATTCAGTAATCTTTACTGTATCGCCTACGTGTGCCTCATTCTTTTCATCGTGAGCCTTAAATTTCTTAACATATTTTACATACTTCTTGTACAAAGGATGTAACTTTCTGCCAACTACAGCCACAACAATGGTCTTGTCCATTTTGTCAGAAACAACCTGACCTGTAAATGTCTTCTTTCTTGTGTCCATATTTTAGCCCCTCTTCTCTAACTCTTTTTCTGTAAGACGTGTGTTTATACGTGCAATTTCACGTCTAACTACACGGGCACGAAGTGGGTTGTCGAGATGTCCGACAACTCTGTCCATGCGTAGTTTTACATATTCCTTAGAAAGGGCTTCTTTTTTAGCTTGCAACTCTTCTCGAGTCATGTTTTTGTATGAATTCTTCATGCTTCAATAGTCTCCCTTCTCTCGATAAATTTAGTCTTGATAGGAAGCTTGTTGCTAGCAAGTCTTAATGCTTCTTCTGCCACAGCTCTATCAACGCCTGACATCTCAAACATTATTGCACCTTTCTTAACTACAGCAACCCATCCCTCTGGGGCACCCTTACCGTTACCCTGACGAGTTTCAGCAGGTTTCTTTGTATAAGGCATAGAAGGGAAAATCCTAATCCATACCTTACCACCTCTCTTAATATAACGTGTCATAGCAACACGAGCAGCTTCTATCTGGCGGTTTGTGATCCATAGTGGCTCAAGAGCCATAAGACCGTAGTCGCCGAAAGAAAGGAAGTTACCCTTGTGAGCAACTCTGTTTCTATCGCCACGCTGAACTTTTCTATGTGGAACTCTTTTTGGACTTAACATTTCTTACCTTCCTTATTCAGCATCTTTATTCTCGGCTGGAGCCTCTTTTTTAGCCTCTGCCTTATCGTTTGACTTTGCTACACGGTTAGGATTTCTCTTTCTAACTACAGAGCCAGTCTCCTGAGCTTTAGCTGCAGCCTTCTTCTTTCCAAGGATATCACCGTTGTAAACCCAAACTTTAATACCAATTACACCGTAGCTTGTTACAGCTGGAGTAAAACCATAGTCGATATCAGAGCGGAGTGTGTGAAGTGGAACACGTCCTTCCTTAATGCTGTCGCTTCTGGCGATTTCAGCACCGTTAAGACGGCCAGACACGCGGATCTTAATTCCCTCAGCTCCATCTCTTCTTGCATCCTGAACAGCCTTCTTAAGAGCCCTCTTGTATGAACCTCTTGCAACAAGTGAGCGAGCAATGCTATCTGCAATATGCTGTGCATCTGCAAGTGGGCGCTGAATTTCAACGACCTTAACATGTACTTTCTTACCTGTGAGGCTTGAGAGCTTCTTTGTGAGCTTGTCGATGTTAGCTCCACCCTTACCTACTAGCACAGCAGGACGTGATGTGTGGAATGTAACAATAACACGCTGTGGGTTTCTTGCGATCTCGATCTTAGAAACTTCACCGTCCTGAACTTCCTTCATAGCTTTTGCAACTCTGCGGATTTCAAAGTCCTCGATTAAAGTTTCTGTATACTTTGATGGCTTCTGATACCAAGTGGAGTCCCAAGACTTATTAACACCTAGACGAAAACCAATAGGATTAACTTTCTGACCCATTATTCACCCACCTTTTCTTTGACTGATACAGTTATATGACATGTTCTTCTGAGAAGAAGGTCTCTTCTTCCATGAGAGCGTGGCCATACTTTCTTGTAACGTGGTCCGTCGTCAACAAGCATGCGTGAGACAACAAGGCTATCGTCACTTAGTTGTTTATTGAGATACTTAGCGTTCTCACCTGCACTGATCATTACCTTCTTGATTAGGCGTGCACCCTTGTTAGGTACAGCGTTAAGAATAGCTAATGCCTCTGTGTAGTCCTTGCCTCTTACGAGGTTTGCAACTGGGCGAACCTTTGATGGAGACATTGGTAGATATTTTCCAATTGCTGAATATTCTTTCTTATCTTCCATTTCTCTCCTCACTTCTTATCAGCAGCTTTGTCGTTTCCGTGTCCACGGAATATGCGAGTTGGTGCAAATTCACCAAGCTTATGTTCAACAAGTCCTTCTGTTATATAAACAGGAACCCATGATTTACCATTGTAAACAGAAATTGTGTGACCTACCATCTCTGGAATTATCATTGAGTCACGTGAGTAGGTTTTAAGGACAGGCTTCTGATTTTTAGCATTAGCTTCCTCAATTCTCTTAAAGAGTTTTTTATCTACAAATGGTCCTTTCTTAATAGATCTTCCCATAATTACTCCTACTTTCGCCTCTTAACAATAAATGCATTAGATGGGTTCTTCTTAGAACGAGTCTTAGCACCTTTTGTAGGTTTACCCCATGGTGTCACTGGGTGACGACCAGCTGCTGTCTTACCTTCACCACCACCGTGTGGGTGATCAACAGGGTTCATAACTACACCACGAACCTTTGGACGATTTCCAAGGTGGCGTGATGCACCAGCTTTACCAAGCGAAATTATCATTCTGTCTTCATTGCCGATAGTGCCGATTGTTGCATAGCATTCACCAAACACCATTCTCATCTCACCTGATGGCAAGCGAAGTGTAACATACTTACCTTCTTTAGCAACGATTGATGCACCAAGACCTGCTCCACGAACAAGCTGTCCACCGCGACCCTTATTAAGCTCAACGTTGTGTACAATCAAGCCAAGTGGGATGTTCTTGAGTGGAAGAGCATTTCCAACGTTAAGTGGAACTTTCTCTCCAGAGATAACCTCTCTACCAACCTCAAGCCCTTTTGGAGCAATGATGTATCTCTTCTCACCATCTTTATAAGCGATGAGTGCAATATTTGCACCTCTGTTTGGATCGTATTCGATGGATTTTACAATTCCAGGAATATCATACTTATCGCGCTTGAAGTCAATAATACGATATGCTCTCTTTGCTCCACCACCACGACGACGAACAGAAATTCTACCGCCCTGACCACGACCTGCGTGTTCCTTTAGGTGAATTGTAAGTGACTTTTCACTTCCCTTTTTCCTTGTAACTTCGTCGTATACTAGAGTTGCTCTTTTGCGAAGTCCAGGAGTAAATGGTTTATATCTTTTAACACTCATATCTCATCCTCTCCTTATAGAACCTCAAGAGCAGATATTGTATCGCCCTTTTTCATTGTTACAATAGCCTTCTTAAATGATGACCTTCTACCAGCTATACGTTTTCCGTGTGAGCTCTTTGGTTTACCCTGATAAATCATAGTTGTGCAACTTTCTGGATACACACCAAACAACTCTTGAATTGCAGACATAATCTCGTGCTTGTTAGCATCAAGATGAACACGGAATGTGTACTTCTTTACGTCTGAATCACGAAGAATGTTTGTCTTTTCGCTGACAATTGGTTCAATTATTATCTCATCAGCTCTCATACAGCCTCTCCTTCATTCTTTTCAAAGAAACTCTTAAGGTTGCTAACTGCACCTTCCATAAGAAGGACCTTTCTTGCATAAAGCAACTCTTTTGCAGAAAGCTTATCGTATGATAGCACTCTAACATAAGGAATGTTATGTGCTGCTCTTCTGATAAGTACATCATCATCCTTAAGGATAACAACTGTTCTCTTTTCATCCTTCATGAATGCCTTAACAATTGCTTCCATCTCTTTAGTCTTTCCTGAAACTGTGAAGTCTTCAAGTACAACTAATCTATCCTCTTTTACAGAAAGTGAGAGAAGTGACTTAATTGCAGTTCTCTTCATCTTCTTAGGAATGCTAAAGGAGTAATCCCTTGGGCGTGGTCCAAAGATTGTACCGCCACCTACCATAATTGGTGACTTATTATCACCACGGCGAGCATTACCTGTTCCCTTCTGTTTGAAAGGTTTAACATTTGAATAATTAACTTCAGCACGTGTTTTAGTACATGCTGTACCTACACGGCGATTAGCAAGTTCATTGTTGATCGCATAGTAGATAGCACCATCGCTTACTTCGACGTTAAAAATAGAATCGTCAAGTTCGATGGAACCTTTAACATTGCCGTCTTTAGCAAAAACTTTAGCTTGCATCTTCCTCTATCTCCTATTTCTTAACAGCCTTTTTAACAACGACTGTGCTCTTTGTTCTTCCTGGAATTGCGCCCTTAACAAGCAATAATCCTGACTCTTCATCAACTCTTACAATGCGAAGATTCTGAACTGTCTTCTGCTCGTTACCCATGTGTCCTGCCATCTTCTGCCCCTTAAATGTACGTGCAGGAGTTGAACTCATTGCAGTACCACCGAGGTCTCTGTGGAACTTTGAACCGTGGGTTGCTCTTCCTCCGTGGAAGCCATGACGTTTCATACCACCCTGGTAGCCCTTACCCTTGCTGATGCCTGTTACATCGACAAAAACAATGTCTTTAAAAAGGTCTACACCGATTGTATCGCCAACTTTTACTTCTCTTTCAAAGTCTCTGAACTCCTGAAGATGCTTCTTAGGAGTTGTGATATCTTTGAACTGACCCATATATGGCTTTGTTGCTGCTTTCTCTTTCATATCGACAGAACCAAGGAGAACAGCGTTATATCCGTTCTTTTCTTCAGTTCTTTCAGCAACAACAACGTTACCTTCAATCTTAATTGCGGTTACAGGAATTAGATGACCATCGTTATCAAAAACCTGTGTCATACCGACTTTCTGTCCTATTAGTCCTAACATAATCCTTGCGTCTCCATCAATCCTTCATCTCGACTTCGACACCATCAGGAAGTTCAATCTTACTGAATACATCCTTAACAGCGATGCTAGGTGCGTAGATATCGATTAGTCGCTTATGAGTGCGCATTTCAAACTGCTCACGTGACTTCTTGTTAATATGTGGTGAACGCAACACAGTATACTTCTTAATATGTGTTGGGAGTGGAATTGGACCTGAAACTTTACCACCAGCTTCAAGTACAGCCTGAACTATAGCTTTACTTGAGCGTTCAACAAGTTCCAAATCGAACCCTCTTAAGTCCACACGAATTCTATCTTTTGCCATTCTGACAAACCCCTCCAAAAATCAAAAAAAATACACAACACAGCCGTAAGTTGAACTGTGTTGTGCCGTAATTATATTAATTACTCGATAATTTCAATAACCTGACCTGATGCAACAGTTCTACCACCTTCACGGATAGCGAAGCGAAGACCTTTATCCATTGCAACTGGGTGAATAAGCTCAACCTCGATAGTTGTGTTATCGCCAGGCATAACCATTTCTGTTCCTGCAGGAAGATGAACAGTACCTGTTACATCTGTTGTGCGGAAATAGAACTGTGGGCGGTAACCTGAGAGGAATGGGCTGTGACGACCACCTTCGTCCTTAGAAAGAACGTAGATTGTTCCCTTGAACTTCTTGTGAGGTGTGATTGACTTTGGAGCTGCAAGCACCATACCGCGTACAACGTCCTTCTTGTCAACACCACGAAGAAGAGCACCGATGTTATCACCAGCCTGACCTTCGTCAAGTGTCTTCTGGAACATCTCAACGCCTGTACATACTGTAGCCTTTGTCTCGTGAATACCAACGATTTCAACAGGATCGTTAACGTGAATCTTACCCTGCTCAACACGGCCTGTAACAACTGTACCACGACCAGAAATTGTGAAGATGTCTTCGATTGGCATTAGGAATGGCTTGTCAAGAGCACGCTCTGGCTCAGGAATGTAAGCGTCCATAGCATCAAGAAGCTCCTGAATGCATTTCTGTGATTCAGCGTTGTCTGGTTCTGAAAGAGCCTTATATGCACTTCCTCTGATGAATGGTGCGTTGTCGCCATCAAAACCATTCTTTGAAAGAAGTTCGCGAACTTCCATCTCAACAAGGTCAACAAGCTCTGCATCTGGAACTTCATCACACTTGTTAATAAATACGATAATAGCAGGAACACCAACCTGGCGAGCAAGAAGAATGTGCTCTTTTGTCTGTGCCATTGCACCGTCTGTAGCTGCAACAACAAGAATAGCACCGTCCATTTGAGCTGCACCTGTAATCATGTTTTTAACATAGTCCGCGTGTCCCGGGCAGTCTACGTGAGCGTAGTGACGTTTATCACTCTGATATTCAACGTGTCGTGTGTTAATGGTAATACCACGAGCTTTCTCTTCTGGAGCATTATCGATCTCTTCATACTTTAAGACCTTGTCACCGTACTTCTTTGCACAGTACTGTGTAATTGCTGCAGTAAGAGTTGTCTTACCATGGTCTACGTGTCCAATAGTTCCGACATTAACGTGAGGTTTTGTTCTCACGAACTTTTCCTTTGCCATTTTTTCCTCCTAAGAGCTTCATGCTCCTATTATTTTAAAAATTATTATTTTATTTTCTTGAACGTGCAAACGTTTGCACATGAGAGATGTTGTGAACTCCAGCGGTCAACTGCAGAATGATTAATGCACCTGACATAGCATTTGATTTAATTGTTAAAAATCCATGCTCTGGAGCCACCTTACCACCCTTGTGATTGGTTTGGCTCAAGAAACCTTATTGCTCATGAACACATAAGCAATCATAAATTTATTATAAATTATAAAATTGTGCAAGATGTTTTTAGAAAAAATATCATTTTGCTTCTTTTTCGCTTCCGTCCTCGGTAATCGTGGTGATCTTTGCCTGTACCTCGTTTAGAATTTTATCAAGGTTTGAGCAGATCTCCTTACCCTCCTCAAAGAGCTTGATTGCTTCATCAAGCGGCGTTGAATTGTTGCTAAGGCTCTGTAGGATCTCATCAAGTCTCTTGGTCTGATCTTCGTATGTCATAATTCCTCCCCCTCGGATTTCGCTTTTAGCGTTCCGTCATTTAGTTTAATTGTTAAGCTATCGCCCCTCTTTACATCCTTTACAGATCTTATCACCTTGCCGTCTTTGTCCTTCACGATGCTGTATCCCCTATCAAGGATGTCGTATGGCGAGTAGGCCTTAAGTAGGTTGATCTTAGATGTAGCATCCGAAATTTTGTGTTTTAGTAGATTAAGGATGTTCATTTTAAGGCTCAGTTTTTTATTGTCGATTGTTACAAACTTGTTTGAACAAAGCATTTCAAGGCGGGTTTTAAGAAGTTCACGCGATGAGTCGTTCTTTTGAAATGCATTCTCGATACGGCGTTGAATTGTTGTGCCGATGTACTTCTTTGCATCCTCAATAAAGCGTCGAAATTCGTTGTTCCTCTCTCGTATGAAGCTTCCTGCCTGAGTGGGAGTGTTTGCTCTTAAGTCCGCGGCAAAGTCGCATAGAGGCGTGTCAGGGTCGTGCCCGATTGCAGAGATACAGATTAGTTCACTTTCTGAGAGCGCCTTTACGATTCTCTCATCGTTGAATAGATAGAGGTCCTCAAATGATCCGCCACCACGAGCAACGATAAGAACATCGGCTTTCACTCGTCCACTTTTTACAAGTTCGTTTGCCCTCACTATAGCACAGCTTACAGAGTCAGGGCACGCATCGCCTTGCATGAGCGACGGCATGATCTTTACGTTTACTCCGTCGCCTATGTTACGAAGAACATCGTGGATTACATCGCCTGTTGCACTTGTGATTACAATTACATCCCTAATGAGGATAGGTAATGGGCGTTTTGGACGCATAAAGTAGGTATTTGCCCACTTACGCTTATTCTCCTCGATTATTTCAAGTAGCGACCCCTGTCCTGATCTTTTGATGGATGAACACTTTAGCTGATAGCGGCCGCTCTGAGGATAGATGTTTGGAACTCCCTCAACGATTACCTTATCTCCAATCTGTGGCTTGAATGTCTGTCTTAATGCGTTGAACTTAAATAATACGCAATCTAGGGATGCCTCTGTATCCTTAATCGAAAAGTACCAGTGACCTGATGCCTGAAATGTAATCTTGGATATTTCACCCTCGACGCGAACAAATGGAAAGGCGCTTGAAAGCATTGAATCTACAAGGGCATTGAAGGCATGGACTGAAAAGACATCAGATTTTTCAGTCATTCTTGTCCTCCCCTGTTTTTAACACTGAAAGGAACGCCTTTTGTGGTATCTCAACGTTGCCTACCATCTTCATGCGCTTCTTTCCTTCCTTCTGCTTTTCGAGTAGCTTTCGCTTTCTTGAAATATCACCGCCGTAACACTTTGCGGTAACGTCCTTACGGAAGGCGTTGATGGTCTCGCGTGCAATCACCGTGCCTCCGATTGCAGCCTGGATTGGAATCTTAAACTGATGGCGTGGAATCTCATCTTTGAGGCGTTCACAGATTGCTCTTCCGCGTACTTCTGCACCCTTTGAGTACACAAGGCTCGAGAGTGCATCAACAATCTCACCGTTCACAAGAATATCCATCCTCACAAGCGAGGTGGGCTTGTATCCTATGATGTCGTAGTCAAAGCTTGCGTATCCGCGTGATAGGCTCTTGAGTCTGTCGTAGAACTCAAAGAGCACTTCGGCTAGTGGCATTTCGAACGTCATCTCTACGCGTTTTGTATCAAGGTATGTCAGTCCTGTCTGAACGCCACGCTTCTCCATGCATAGCGTAAGGAGTGACCCGATGTACTCTGCTGGCGTGATTATAGTTGCCTTGATGTACGGCTCCTCTGCACTTTCAATCTTCATTGGATCTGGGTACTCAAGCGGATTGTCGATGTATTCAGTCTCGCCGTTCTTAAGATGGATTATGTACTTTACTGATGGGGATGTGAACACAACCCCGATTGAGCTTTCCCTTTCAAGGCGCTCCTCTATTACCTCAAGGTGCAAGAGTCCTAAAAATCCACATCTGAAGCCAAAACCTAGTGCAATTGATGAGTCCTTCTCGTATGTGAAACTTGCATCGTTTAGCTTTAACCTTTCGAGTGCTGAGACTAACTCTTCATAGTCGTTTGCATCAACAGGATAGATCGATGAGAATACAACGCTCTTTATCTCCTTAAAGCCTTTAAGTGGCTCAGGTGCCCCTCCGATTACGGTTGTGACGGTGTCGCCTACTGTTACGTCGCTTACGGTTTTAACGCCTGCAATTATGTATCCAACGTCTCCTGCCTCAAGTCTGTCTTTCTTTACAAGGCCAAGCTGGAATATACCAATCTCTTCAACTTTGTATACGCCATCTGAGTGCATAAAGCGGATCTCATCGCCTGTTTTAAGCGTACCGTCAAACACTCTGATGTGCACAATCACGCCCTTGTACGGGTCGTAGTGGCTGTCGTAGATGAGCGCTTTAAGAGGGGCCTTATTGTCTCCATTTGGATGTGGTACTCGCTTTACGATCGCCTCGAATAGATCCTCAATTCCCACACCCGTTTTTGCACTCACAAGTAGGGCATCCTCCGATGAGAGTCCAAGGTCGTTATCGATCTGATGCTTTACGCTTTCAACATCCGCAGACGCAAGGTCGATCTTGTTTATAACAGGGATTATCTCAAGCCCTGCATCAAAGGCCATATACATGTTTGCAAGCGTCTGAGCCTGTACTCCCTGGGTGGCATCGATGAGTAAAAGCGCTCCTTCTGATGATGCGATTGATCGCGATACCTCTGCGCTGAAGTCAACGTGCCCCGGCGTATCAACAAGGTTAAGTATGTACTCCTTCCCGTCGCTTGCCTTATATGGGATAGTCACAGCCTGACTCTTTATGGTGATTCCCCTTTCGCGCTCGATGTCCATGTTATCAAGAACCTGAGTTTGAACTGTGCTTCGTGGGTTGAGTAGACGTGCCTTTTCTATAAAACGATCGGCAAGAGTGCTCTTGCCGTGGTCGATGTGAGCTATTATACAAAAGTTTCTTACGTTGGTGATATCCATCTTTATCTTTTAGTTCTCACCATTGTCCTGAGGCTTATCATCAGAGGCTGAATTGTTTGCAACTTGTTCCTCATTTGATGATTGGACGTCACTTGATGGAGTTTGAATATCACTTGGAGTGCTTGATTCAACAGGTGCGCTTGTTTGGCTCTGACCGTCTTTTTTATCACCTGGCGTGTTGAAGTCCACAAGGGATGCAAAGTCCTCGCGCTCCTCAAAGCCTAGAAGTTCACGCACTTCCTTATCATCAAGCGTCTCTACTTCCACAAGCTTCTGTGTAAGTAGATCTAGTTGATCTCTATGTTCTGTAAGGATGCTCCTCACTTCAGTCATACACTCGTTTAGGATGTTTCTTACAGCTTCATCGATCTTTGTTGCTGTGGAGTCGCTGTAGCCCTTTCTCTGTGCAATTTCACGGCCGAGGAAGATTGGCTCATCATCATTTCCGTAGTTTACAAATCCAAGTGGACTCATACCCCACTCTGTTACCATGCGTGTTGCAACACTTGTTGCCTGCTTTATGTCGTTACTTGTGCCTGTTGTGGTTTCACCGTAGACGATGTCTTCAGCAACGTAGCCACCCATACAGATCTTTATCCATCCTAAGAGGGCATTCTTTGTTTTTGTAAGCACATCCTTTTCAGGAAGTGACATTGTGACGCCCAAGGCTCTGCCGTGAGGTATAATCGTGACTTTGTGGAGTGGATCAACATCCTTCACGTAGTAGTGAAGTAGAGCGTGTCCTGCCTCATGATATGCTGTTGCTGTTTTCTCCTCGCTTGTCATCGCACGGCTCTTTCTTGCAACGCCGAGTATGATCTTATCACGTGCCTCTTCAATCTCATTCATTGTTACAAATGGCTTTGATAGGCGTGCAGCAAGTAGGGCAGCCTCGTTCACTAAGTTAGCAAGATCTGCACCGCTACAGCCTGCTGTGGCTTTTGCGATTCTTGCAACATCGAGCCCCTGCTCAAACTTTATCTTCTGAAGGTGGATGTTCAATATTGCTTCTCTTTCCTTAGCATCAGGAAGTTCAACTGCAACCTGACGATCAAAGCGTCCTGGTCGAAGAAGTGCAGGGTCAAGTACGTCTGGCCTGTTTGTTGCAGCCATAACGATGATTCCCTTATCTGTTTCAAAACCGTCCATCTCTACAAGCATCTGGTTTAAGGTCTGCTCTCTCTCGTCATGTCCACCGCCAATTCCCGAGCCCCTGCTTCTGCCTACAGCATCAAGCTCATCGATAAAGATGATACATGGTGCCTTCTTTCTTGCCTGAGCAAAAAGGTCTCTGACACGTGCAGCACCCATTCCAACGAACATCTCTACAAAGTCCGATCCTGATGTATGGAAGAACGACACGCCGCTCTCTCCTGCAACTGCACGGGCGATGAGGGTTTTACCTGTTCCTGGAGGGCCTACAAGAAGCACGCCCTTTGGAATCTTTGCGCCAATCTGTGTGAACTTCTTTGGATGCTTTAAAAACTCAACAACCTCCTGAAGCTCCTGTTTTGCCTCAGCCTGGCCTGCAACGTCCTTAAAACGTACTACATCCTTGCCGTTTGGCTTGTATTCGCGGGCGTGATTGTGACCAAAGTCGCTAAGCATTTTTCCACCGCCCATGTTGTTAGCCTGCCTCATCACCATAACCATCATTATTATCAGTATGATGATCGGGAGGAAGTTGACGATTATATCAAGAATGCTGATCTTACGTGGAACGCCTACAACGTCTACATTGTAAGCCTTAAGCGTTTGAATGAGCGTGCTATCAAAGTATGGAATGCGTGTAACGTGAGTCTCGCCGTTTCTGAGCTCATATGTGATAGTCTGTGAATCGCTGATTGAGGCTTTCCTTATGTTGCCCATCTCTGCGCTCTCAAGAAAGTCCGTATATGATGTTGCCTGGCGCTGGAATGCTCCCATATTCTGAACCAAGCTGAATCCTATCAAAAACACACATACTGCAAGAAGCGGTAGAAGCCAGCTTCGTGGCGACTTTCCTCCACCTGATGGCGATGGCCTATTTGGTCCATTGTTACCGCTGTTGTTATTGTTGTTATTGTTGTTATTACCGTCTCCCCAAAAACCTGAATCTTGGAGTATTCCTTCTTTCTTCTTCATTATTTTTCCTTAAAATTCAATATTTATAAATATAAGTGAATAAATCTATAAAAGCAAGTTAATTATTTTATGGCTTTGAGGCGAGAAACCTCATCTTTGATCATATTTTCAAGAGTTTGAGATAGATTGTCTTTCTCCTCTTTTGTAAGCGTATTTACATCAATGATCGGAAGAACTGATATTCTAATGTGCGGACGCGGTGTGATTCTCTTACGTCCTTCGAATACTGAGCGCGTTCCTGTTGCTGCAATTGGGATAATAGTAGCCTTTGATCTGAGTGCAAGCTTTAATGAACCTGGTTTAAACGTTTCAACCTCGCCATTCTTTGCACGGTGGCCTTCTGGGAATATCACCATCTGTACACCCTTTTGGATGTTTTTAACAGCGTTGTTGATTGCATCAATTGACGACTTGATGCCACCGCGTTTAATAAACGTACAACCGAATGCAACCATCCAGATGTTTAAAAATGGCACAGCTTGTAGCTCTTTTTTTGCAACAAAGCCAGTTCGGAGCTTACAGTATCCAAGAATATTCGTGATATCAAGATACGACTCGTGGTTCCCGACTATGCAGTAGTGGCCATCCGCCTTTGGAAGGTTCTCCTTTCCGTATACTGTCACCTTTGCACCAAGGACTTTTGTGATAAGCCTTGACCACATTCTTGCGCTTGCCCACATGAATCCGTCTGCTGCCTTTTTTAAAAACAATAGGCGGAGAACTCCATATATAACAAATGTTATAATTGTGCCTGGAATGAACAGTATCACCCAAAAGGCAACTGCGATGTATACGTATAAACTACAAAGAAAGGATCTCTTCATTATTTTGTCCTATCCCATCCAAACTTGATTACAATTGAGAAATAGTCTACAGGCTTTGCACCTGCATATTCGCCCCACTCCTTCCATCCGTATGAGACATCAAGCACGAATGCCCATAGGTCTAAGCGTCCGCCAAAGCTTAAGCGCCCGCCGTCTACGCCGAATCGAAGTGCAAGAAATTCACCAACAAAAGCCTCGATACCGAGCCTCATGTGTGATCCAAAGAAGTACTTAAAATCCTTCTTCTCTGCATCCGAGTAGTGATAGAGGTCTACAAAGTCTAACTCGACACGTGGGTTGAACCACTTCCATTTTGGATTGTATGCAATACCGATATCAAGTGAGCCTGTATCGAAGAAGCCGTAGTTTATATGATTTCCTGTTCTTTTATTTGATGACCATATGCCTGTAAGCGCACTTTGCATATTATCAAACTCATATGCGC
Organism: uncultured Spirochaetaceae bacterium; assembly: GCA_945910645.1. Taxonomy (GTDB): domain Bacteria; phylum Spirochaetota; class Spirochaetia; order Sphaerochaetales; family Sphaerochaetaceae; genus UBA9848. The sequence continues at coordinate 44,422 of CAMDZB010000004.1, forward strand.
CCACAGCTGATGGCCAGAGATCTCTGATTGCAAGAGAGACTGAGAGGTCATTCATGAACGTGTATGTCATTCCTATGGTGATTGGGTGAAGAATAGTTGCCATTGCCCTCTTTGTACTATCTGGATTTGCAAATGGGACGAGGATATCCATGGTGCTAAGTGAGCCGCTTCCTCCATCGCTTCCATCAGATGAACTTGTTTTGTTCAATATCTCATTTGCGGTGTAGCCTTCACCGTATGTTCTCAGCATGAGGCTGATGCTTCCGCCAATATCAATTCGGTGTAGCCCCTTATTGTATACATTCCCACCGTATCCAAAGGTTGCACCCACTGTGAACATTGGATAGATTTTGGCATCATTTACTGAACTAGAAGCACCTGAAAGGTTTGAAAACAAACCGTAATCTACAAAGAGGTTTCCACCGAAACCCGAGAGTGTCATTCCAATACCTGCATTTACATTCAAAAGCACAGGGTTGTTGCCTTGACTGAGAATCTTTGGAAGAAGCTTTTGTATAATTCCCATATAATCGTTAGACTCAAAGCTTTTTATGCTTTCCAAAAATGGAGCAAGGGGCTGAATCTGTATGTTTAACATTGGCGTGTCTAAGAAGAGCTTCTTGTTCCTTGCAAGGTTGGCAGGGTTAAGATAGAGTGCATCCACGCCTGTTGAGAGCACTGTTCCTGTGTTTCCAAGAGCCATAACACGTCCTGAAAGAACCGATGGCATCCTATCTGTGACACCTTTATAGTTCCATGGATTTTTGACATTAACTGATGAAGCACTTAAAGGAGCACCTGATGTGGAACCAGACTCACCTTCATCTGCAAATGCTGGGAATATGAGAAGAAACAATAGCAATAATATCAAAAGACTCTTTTTCATGGCTATGGCGTTACCTCACTCCCACTCTCGTTTTTACTGCCATTTCCGCCACCAAGTGAGTCTGTTAGAAAATCATTGATTGACTTCATCACATTGCTGTTAGGACCTAATACAGCCAATGTTACGTTAACAAGAGCAATAGCATCTTGAGCATTTTTTTTAATATATTCACCTAGACCTGAGGTTCCACCTTCACCATCTGGATTCTCTTCTGGTGGATTTTCGTTTATTTTCTTTAAAAGTGTTGCCGCAGATGTTAACAACAGAACACTGCCTTTTGTAAGATCTCCTTTTTCTGTGACAAAAGAATCGATTGCATCTGTTAAAACCTTATCCAGCGTTGGATCCATAGTTCCGCCACTTGATGTAAGCTCTTCTTTAAACGCATCAAGGTACTCTTTTACGTTATACTTAGAGCCAAGCTCTGCAGGTTCTTTCATCATATTGGCAAACTTCTGTTGGGCTTCCGTTGTTGTGAGGGAGCCTACAGCCTGTTGAATACTATTCCACTGATCATCACTAAGAGCTATCTTTTCGACAATCTCATCAACCACATCAATGCTTGAACCATCAATATCGATTGTTAATTGTCCATCACCATTGTCTATTGTGACTGCTCCAAAAATATCATCAAGCCCCTCTTTAAAACTATCGAATAATGTTTGGGAGCCATCAGGGCTTGGATCTTTTTGAGATGTTGAATTAAATATAGAGGAGATAGTGTTCTTGGCCTCATCTGCCTGTTTCTTTGCAGCAGCACCATTGTATCCAAAGATATTGGTGCCTGAATTGTTTAGGGCGCTTCCAAAACGAGCGAGCATATCAAGACTGCATGATGAGAACACAAAAGCTAGAACCAATAACAAAGTTAATAGAATTAAAATTTTTCGTCTCATCTTGCACCTCAAACTGATTTTATGAAAATTATTATATCTAAATTGTACACATGGAATGTGATTTTGGCAATAAAAACAAACAACAAAAGATGATAAATCTTCTCAATTTTAAAACATTAATTCTTGCCCATTTTGATAAAAATGAATTATACAATATGTATGAGCGTTGAATCTATCGTTAAATCTATCTATGATGCAGACAAGGAATCACTGGAATTTTCAAAGCCACTTTACTATAAACTTCTCTGCCAATGGCTTAAAAAAGGCGTAAATTCGTTTGATAAGATGACGGATCTTCCAAAAACCGTTATTGAAAACCTTAAGGCAAAGTACACCTCCCCTATTCTCTCTGAGGTTATTGATGTAAAGAAGGACATCTCATCGACAAAGCTTCTTTTAAAGCTCTACGATGGATTACTTGTGGAGTGTGTGCTACTCAAACGCGAGGATGGGCTTTATACCGCATGCGTCTCATCAGAGGTTGGCTGTACTATGAAGTGCGAGTTCTGTGCAACAGGTAGTGTTGGATTTAAAAGAGCGCTCAACTGGTGGGAAATCATCGAGCAATTCTTCCACCTCAAGGCGCTTAACAACGAGCTTGATAGAATAGTGTTCATGGGCATGGGGGAGCCCTTATGCAACTTTGAGAATGTAAAGAGGGCAATAGAGTACATCAAGGGTGAAATTGGAATGTCACCACGCCGCATCACAGTTTCAACATCGGGGATTGCACCTGGAATCAAGGCGCTTGCGGATAGTAAACTTGGGGTTAAACTTGCACTCTCCCTCGTAACGGCAAACGACAGCGTACGTAATACACTCATGAGTGCATCGCGTCTCTACTCACTTACGGAGCTTAAAAAAGCGCTTCTCTACTACTCCGAAAAGGAAAACAGACGAATTGCACTTGAATACTGCATGCTTAAGGGCGTGAATACGGATAGGAAAAGCGCTGATGAACTTAAAAACTTCACAAAAGGACTTATCTACAGCGTGAATCTAATACCGTGGAATAAACTCGACTTCCTACCGTTTGACACTCCAAGTGCTAAGGAGATTAAGGCTTTTGAAGGGTACCTTAACGCACTTAATGTGAAATACACAATCCGCGTATCACGAGGACGTGACACATCAGCTGCATGCGGTATGCTTGTTGCAAAAAATAAAGGCGGTGTTTAACCGCCTTTATTTTTAGTATTTACAAATATATAACAGTTGTTATATTACTCTATTTCTGCAATGTTACCCATCTTTGCAACGCTGTCGCCTTCCTTGACAGATAGGCTTACGAGTTTTCCACCACGTGGTGATGAGATTGCATATTCCTTACCGTTTGAATCGATGTTGAGTAGTTTTGCACCGCTTGATACATTTGAACCTGCTGCGGCAAATACCTTTACTACCTTTCCATCAACTGGTGATTTAATTGTAGATTTTGTGGATGCCGATGACGAAGCTGCTGGCTTTTCATCCTTCTTCATCTCTGATACTTTTCTTACGCCGTTCACCTTAGCCTTGCCTGTGAGGTAAAGGATGCCTTTCTCCTTACATGATGCTGCGATGAATACATTCTCCTCTGTGATTGGAAGACCTGCCTTTGTTAGCATCTCCTCTGCAGCCTTGCGCCCCTTCTTTGGATCCTTATCGTTGATGTCGATACATTTTTCCTTTGTAGGCTCAAGCTTGAGCTGCTCTGATGCAATCTTTACAACTTCTGGATCTGGTTCAACTGGAGTCTTACCGAAGTAGCCAAGTACCATCTTGCCGTAGCCTTCTGCAATCTTCTTCCATGGTCCGAACATAACGTTATTGAATGCCTGCTGGAAGTAGAACTGTGATACTGGTGTTACTGATGTGCCGTATCCGCCCTTTGCTACTGTCTCTCTCATTGCTTGAACGATGAGTGGATACTTGTCCATAAGTCCGTTGTCACGTAGCATCTGAGTATTTGCTGTAAGTGCTCCACCTGGTAGTGGGAAGAATGGAATCATTGGGTTAACGCTTGTTGCCTCTGGTGGGAGGAAGTAGTCGCTCATGCATTCCTTAAATACGCTCTCCGCTTTCTGGATCTTATCGATGTCGATCTCCTGACCCTTGCTGTTAACAAGTACGTAGTCTGTGTTTCTGAGTGCATGCCACATTGTGATGATATCAACCTGGCATGTACCGCCTGACACTGGCTCCATTGAGAGATCAAGCTGTGTAGCACCCGCCTCGATTGCGTTCATGTACTGCTCTACGCAGCATCCTGCTGTTTCGTGTGAGTGCATAACGATGTCAATGTCTTTGCGTCCGAGTTCGCCTGAAAGGATCTCGCGAGCTCTCTTGATTGTCTCGTATACGTAGCGTGGTGTGCTTGTTCCTGATGCATCTTTGTAACAGATTGAATCAAATGGGATTCCTGCATCAAGGATGTTTCTGAGTACCTTCTCATAGAATGCAGGATCGTGTGCTCCTGTAGCCTGTGGTGGAAGGCTCATCATTGTGATTGTAGTTTCGTGCTTTAGCCCTGCGTTTTTGATTGCTTTTGCACTGTCGATTAGGTTGTTAACGTCGTTAAGTGCGTCGAAGTTACGGATTGTAGTCATACCGTGCTTCTTGAACATCTTTGCGTGAAGGTCGATTATATCACGTGGCTGTGAATCAAGACCTACAACGTTTACACCTCTTGATAGTGTCTGTAAATTAGCATCAGGACCTGCCGTTCTTCTGAACTCATCCATCATGTCGAATGCGTTCTCATTTGTATAGAAATACAGTGCCTGGAAGCGTGCTCCACCGCCTGCCTCAAAGTGGTCGATTCCTGCTTCTCGTGCTGCTGCTACAGCCTTCATAAAATCCTTTGTAATTACACGTGCACCGTAAACACTCTGAAATCCGTCACGGAATGCTGTACACATAAATTTAATTGGTTTCTTTGCCATCCTCTTCACTCCTTATTTCACTATCGTGAATCGTAGTACTGGTATATTTACCCCTTTTCTTATCGATAAAAGATGAAACAACCTTGGTAACGTACATTGCCACACCCAAAAACACAAAAGCGGCAATAACAACAAAAAACACTTGTATGATTTTAAGCATATACAATGAAAGCGCCCGGCGGGAGTCGAACCCGTGTCTTCAGCTTGGAAGGCTGAGGTAATACCGTTATACAACAGGCGCATTACTATAATAATAAGATAAAATCCGTTATCACGTCAACATTTTTGATTACAAAAAAACCGAAATTGTGATATAATTTGAAGTATGTTAAAAATGGACTTCAGTAAGAAAACAGAAAAGAAAACTCAGAAGAAAGAAACAAGCGTAGAAAAAGATGAATCATCAAAGGCTACAGCCAAGAAAAAGGGCAAGTTCAAGAGCTCTTTTAAGGTTGGAGATACTGTGGTGTACCCTTTCCATGGCGTTGGAAAGATTGAAAAGACTGAAACCCATCAAGTGCAAGGAAACGACATTGATTTCTTTGTGATCAACATACCATCAAACAAGATGACTATAGCAGTGCCAATCGAGATGGCTGAGGAGAAAGGCATTCGTCACCTCATCTCGCAGGCTGAGCTTGATAGCGCACTTGTTCATTTAAAAGATAAGCCAGATAACTCGATGGACTGGAAGGTGCGTCAGCAGACCAATAATAGTCTTGTAAAGAAGGGCGATATTCTCTCAAACATCAAGGTGATTGTATCCCTTCATTCGAGGAACAAGGAGAAGGAGCTTCCTCTTCAGGAGAGACGCATCTACGACTCATCCGTGACCATGCTCAAGACTGAGATGTCAATCGTTATGAAAATTACTGAAGAAGAGGCTGGCGAGATAATCAAGAGCTATCTTCCATAAGGGCTTATTATGAGAATTGGACTTGGGTTTGATTCGCATTTTCTTAAATGTAAACGTGGTATTATCACCCTCGGCGGTGTTAAAATTCAAAGTAAATTTAGCGTTGTGGCTCATAGCGATGGCGATGTTATTGCGCATGCTCTTATTGATGCAATTGCTCCCCTCTACCTTGGCTCGTCTATTGGTGAGCTCTATAGCGATAAGGATGAGAGTGCGCGTGGCTCAGATTCAATGAAGCGCCTTAAGGATGTGTATGTTAAGGCATCCTCCCCTGAGATTATTAATATAGATATCGTTGTTCAGACTGATGATGTTTATATTGCATCGATTGCAGATGCGATTAAACGCAATATTGCATGTTGCTTCGGCATAGAGCCTTCCGCTGTTGGCATCAAGGGTAAGACACTTGAGGGACTTGGAGCGCGATGGCTTTGGCGTGGGCATTCTATTCGCGTCTATGCCGTAGTTTTGGCTCGTTGAATCTGCGGGCAAATACGTTGTCAAACTACGGCATCGGCGCTTGGCCTACCACAAAGGTATGTCCTGCGCTGGCCTTGCCTAGCTTTCTAGTAGCTCATCTCAATATTCAACTCGCTAAGATGCTTGCCCAAATCTGCGAACAAATTCGTTGCACTCGCATCTCAAACTTGCAGATATGTGCCAGCCAGTAATAATATCAAACTCGCAGTGGTATCTAGTACGCGATTTTACTTGGTATTAAAAATATGAAGAAGATATTGTATAATTATGGATAGATACTATGTTTGAAGATAAGTACAACCTAACTTTAAAGGAAAACCTCTTTCTCCTACGAAAACACTTCTCATCGGTGGTATACACTGGACTCAAGATGGAGAACAGGAATATCACGTTCCCACAGACGGAGGTGATCCTTCAGGGCGTAAATGACGGCGCTGTTGCACTTGATGATATCTATGCTATCCTTGGGATGAAACACGCTATTGAGGTGCTCATAAAGAACATAGATAAACCGCTCACCTCATCCATCATTAAGGAGTTTAACCTCCACATTGCAAAGGAAGAAGCAATTGAAAGCGGCGTTATAAGGAGCGGTCGTGTGTCCATCTCTGGCACTGATTATGTTCCTCCTGCTGTTACTGATGCAATGCTTGATGATAATCTAAGTCATGTGCTATCATCTCGTAAGACTTACACTGAAAAGGCAATCGATCTGTTTCTTGATCTTATCTATACTCAGTACTTTTGGGATGGAAACAAACGTACAGCGCTACTTAGTGCTAACTTTTTACTCTGTCAGCACGGGCTTGGATTACTCGAGATTATGGATCGTGATATGGTTGAATTTGCTACTCTGTTAAACAAGATGTTCAACACTGGGCAGAGAGATCAAATTAAGGTGTTTCTATATAATCATTGCATTACAGGCATTGATTGAGGCTCGTTTGATCTCGGGCGCCTAACTTTGTCAGACTGCACCCGCCCAACTTGGCCTACCACAAAGGTATGTCCTGCGTTTGGGGCTCGTTTGATATGCGGGCAATCTCTTTGTCTCTCTCCACCTCAATGCTCACTCACATACACAAAGTATGCTCGCTTCGCTATTGAGTGGGTTCGACTTTGACCTTGCACTCGCATCTCAAACTCGCGGTGCCATCCAGTAATAACCTCAAACTCGCTAGGGGGGGTGTTTAATCTGCGGGCAAATACGTTGTCTTAGACCACCTCAATGCCAAAGTTCAACGACAGGATATAAGGGACAGGCTCACTGCTAAATCCCAATCGGATATAATCGCATTTGTTGATGATTGCAACAATTTCATTAAAATCCGTTACTTCTCGGTCTGATCTACGCATACCTCTCCCCCCCCTGTTATTTTTAAACACAGCTAAGTGGCAAACAATAAACGTTATAAAGAAAACTTGCAACTCAATTTGAGTTATATGAAGACAATAACTTATGGTTATAGTCGTTTGCAAGTCCTATTGCCAATGACATTGAAATCTTTGATTCTTCCATAGTCGGCACCTGAACCTTAACCAACAACAGAGGAATTAACGACGAAAGTGTCAATAAACTGCCAACACCGGCAATAATTCCTCCCGGAATCAACACTGAATTATTATATCCTGAAAGACCGCACATCAAAGCTCCGGCTATCATAGCTCCCAATCCCACTCCTAACAATGTATATCCTGCAATATTAACTGCATTCTTTTTTCTTTTATAAGCGTCATATTGAGAATTATACATTTCGATTTTATTCCTCATATCATCCTCTAAATCGTACGCACCGACCATATGTAAAAAAGAAAGTTTACTGATTTTTTCAGGACCGCAATAAGGAACCCAATCAATGCTTTTATTTGTTTCCGAATATCCGTCCGATGTTGCTCCACCTACTGCAGACGATGCTAAAATAAGAGTAGAAACCAATCCCAAATTCCCGGAATAAAAAAGCGGAGCATATGAAAACGTATTAGTTTGGCTATGCGTTTTTGATGTTTCCTCTGTTTCTATACTTAAATGATTGTATAAAAAGTGCCTCTTTTGTTCTTCTGTAAGATTTTGGTAAATTTCTGCATCGTTGTTATTTGTCATAACCGTTTCCGTAAAAGCGGCAAAAACAGAGGTTGAACCCACTGCTAAAAGTATTACTAAAGCTGTAACTATATTAATAATTTTTTTCACAATTTACTCCATCTGTGATGTAAGGTATAAACATTATATTAGAAAACACCATAAAAGAGAATAATGCATGGCGTGGATGAGGTGAATTTAGTGTAATCTCAGTTATATCTAAAACAATTACTTTTCCTTTCTAAAAATACAAAAAGAACAGGTTTTTAAAACAATAGTGGTATACGCGGCGGCTGCTCTCCTCTTGGACTTATAAAAGCCACAGACGGAATTGTCTGTGGCTTTGTTTAGGACGTGGGTGTATTAACCTGTTACGCTTAATGTTCACTACAATACTCTTGGAGAGCCTCATAATATAATCGTGTTATTTCGCAGTTATGATCTGTTATCTTCATATAGTCACCGTTGTTTTCATTTGCATTTTTTGAAAAGCAAATATGACAAAACGGACGAATATCACAACCGTTACACTTTTTAAAATCACTGTAGCGAATATATCTAATTTTTTTAAAGGCTGATGAGTGTAAAAGTATATCCAACATTGTATTGTGTTTAACATTACCACAAACACAGTTCCATCCGGGGCATGGTACAACATCTCCGTTTGAGTTGATTGCAACTCCGTTTAAACCAACTCCGCATGGTCTATCTGTTGTTTTGTACCCATTTTTAATCTGTTCAATATCAATTGCTTTAGCTTGTTGTGTTAGAGAATTTTTAAATTGAACTTTTAATGCTTGGTAATCCGGACGATGTAAAAGATTTTGAGTACAACAGTCACTTTCTGCAAATATGTCGTTATCTATTCTAAGCTTGATATTATTCTCTTTACACCATTTACTAACATCGCTGCTGTCATTGATATTATAGTCCATTAACGGACACGCTATCCAAACATTAACATTATTGTTAAGGAGCTTTTTTATATTAGCAAATGTTTTATCAAAGGAGCCTTTAAGGATTGTGATTTTGTCATGCGTTTCTGCCTTCAAGCTATACAGCGAAATTTGAACGGTAGTTAGCGGATTTTTAAACAACTCAAGATATTCATCATTAAGCAACGTTAAATTGGTAAATACCGTAACAAAGATATGCTTTGTTTGCAGCCTTTTAATAACTTCCGCAAAGCGAGGGTGCAGCATTGGCTCACCGCCGGATATGTTTACACTCATAACGGATGAAGAATTATCAATTTCATCAAGAATTTTATCAAGTGTATGGTTATCCATATCTTTTATTTTATCTTGATGAGGAATATAGCAGTGAATACATCTTTCGTTACATATGTTTGTTAACTCGATATGAATGTGACGTAGATCAACCGAATTGTCAATCTCTTGTGTGAGTTCTCCCTCTTTAATCATGGAATCACTTGGTATTTGTTGCAATTCATCATCACATTCAATATCAACCATATTCAGTTTTTTTAAACTGTAATAAAATTCTATAGCATCGTTTTTTAGTGTCTCATAAGATACATCAATATAAACTGATAAAAGGTGTTTTACAACAGTATCTATGTTTTGATATTCATACGTAAGGCATGAACAAAAAGGAATGGACCCCTCCTCTACAACAACAGATGATTCTTCTAAACCATTCTGTCCTCTGTATAAAATCCATCCCCTTTTGTCAGACACTTTAAAAACAGTTAAATTATTTAATTTAAGTTTCATTTTTCTTGCGTCTATGTTATTCAATCATTATTCTCGGCAAAGATGGCCCATGCCCTGATATCTTGGTATACAAGGATATGGGATTACACCCATGTTCACAACTTTCATTGCTTGCGGTTTACAGTACTTCATCGTTTACCTCCTTTATATTAAGTTTTTCAAGAATTTCATCAAGACATTGTTTATTATTTTGATCTTGTTTTAACTTGTCATTTTCATTAGTAGTTATTACCTCAAAACAACTTATGATATTTGCATATTTATGATTTTTTAATGATTTATCAAATGCATTCTTCACGTTTTCATGCTCAGTATTCTCTGATATAATCCAATAGTCTATTTTTAACATTTCTTTATTGCTATAAAGACAACAATCAACAACAAAAAGATAGTTAATGAGTAGTTCACGATAATTATCTCCGGGACTTGTAATTACTACATTTATGTCGTTACCGTCACTATCTTTACCATTAAGAAAAACACGATGGTCTTTTGGATCATCTGTTTTTTTATGGTCTACTCTAGTAAAATTATTCTTGATTAATTCATTATACAAATTATCCAAAATTGTTGTCTTGCTGGAATTACTTTTCCCGGATAGTACTATAACTTCCATATAATCTCCCGCCCTATTCAAAGAGTATTTGTTTTGTTATAGGGTGCTATGTCAATAGCACCCTATATACGCTAATATTAGCGTAGCGCAGGAATACGTGCTTCTAAAATTGGGATTTTAGGAAAACGAAAATAATGATAAAACGGGAATATGTGCGACATAATTGACAGAAAAGGTTTCGACGCATATACCGTATATCAGACAATACTTTTTCCATCCTAAGTTCCTGTATTTATCAAGCATGGAAATGCCGTAAAACAAGTGACGTGCCTACAGAATTAAAGAAATTGCAAATACGCTAAGAGGTGCATAAGGAGACAGGAACATATTTACAGCCACAATTCTAGACTACCCCCAAAAATCACCATACTCATAATAATGGGATATACAAAACTAAAACCGGAGATATTCATCAAAACTCCATAGACAAATGATAAAAACAAAAATCCTGCAAAGATAGGAATCGTATATGGAAAGGCACATTTAAAGGCGTTTTTTACAGATGTAACATGTAATTTCCTATTATATAAAGGCTGTCTTTTATTAACAACAATTTTTATTTAAAATAAAAATAATAATGAAAACAACCAATGCAATAAGAATATTAGATAAGCTCGGCGTGACATACGATGTATATGAATACGATTTTGACGAAGACAATCTTGACGCTATGCATGTTAGTTCTTCTTTAGGTTTTTTACCGGAGCAAGTTTTTAAAACAATCGTATTAGTAAATGATGAAAAAAAATTGTTTGTTTTTGTTCTTCCTGCCGACTTTTCAATATCGCTAAAAAAAGCAAGAACATTAACAAAGAGCGGACAAATAGATCTTCTTAAAACGTCCGATCTTCAAAAATATACCGGTTATATACGCGGCGGCTGCTCTCCTCTTGGAATGATAAAAAAATATCCCACGTTTATTGAGGAAACTGTTTTACTTGAAGATTTTGTTTGTGTAAGCGCCGGGGTCAGAGGGGAAATGATAAGGCTATCCCCTGCCGACTTAATCAAAGCCACAGACGGAATTGTCTCTGATTTTGTTTAACTGACCTATTAATCGTCATCATCGTCATCTTTGTCATCATCGTCATCATCGTCTTTGTCGTAACAGTTGTTTTTATCTGCTACTGTTTCAACATTAACATCTTCATTCGGTACAGCAAATACTTTGCCGCAATCTATACACACATATGCTGTAATATTATCAGTACGTTTAGTACATCGTAAACATAACATATCCTTCCCCTCTCCAGGGTAATCCTCTTTCATTTTATTCATAAGATTTTCACTAAAAGAACAATCATTATAACTCGTACAAGTACAATAAAGATGCTTAGTTCTAATATTTAGACTATCACAATAAGGACAATGATACATAAACACACTCCTTTATTGCTTTATCAAGTTCTTTTAATTGAGAAATAACTTCTTGTACTATTTCTTCATCTTTTTTACCTGTAATCTGAATTCCACTGCTATCTTTGTAATACCATAGCCAGTTATCATTTTTGCATCTGTCTAAGTCTGATTTGTTTAAACCACAGCTATTTAATAAGTTAGTAATTTTTTCGGCTTCCTTACCTGTAAAATTTTTTTGTTCCAAGTGAAACATTACATAGATTATTGAGTCTTTTTCTATACGAACTTCAAAATGATAATCTTCAGTCCAAACAAATGGCCATCTCTTTAACCCTATTTGTATATACTCACCATTATTATTATTCATATCCAGCGGGTGTTCTAAATAAAAGAAACCGGCATTATCAAGTTCACATTGTATTTTATTAAATAATTGCTTATGTTTCTTATTCTGCTCATTACCCATTTTTATCTCCTCAAATTAGTATTAGTTGATTACTCACTTTACCAACGTGTTCCACAGTCATAACAATAGTGGCGCTTTCCACTTTTGTTATAGTACGCTGTATTAGTACTACCACATGTTGGACATTCATACTCATCTCGTCTATCATCCTCGGATTCATCAAAATGTCCGCCACAATTATAACACTTAAAATCGTCACTCAAGTCATCCCAATGGAATCTTGTACTACCACAATATGGACAATGTTTCCCCATATATTTCTCCTTGTCTAACAGTGTTTTTGTGTTATAGTGGTGCTATGTCAATAGCACCACTATATACGCTAATATTAGCGTAACACGAAAATACGTGCTTCTAAAATTGGGATTTTAGGAAAACGAAAATAATGATAAAAATTGATAGAATGACAAGAAAATAAATGGCTTTGCGATTTATTTATCGACCTACTCGGCGCGACATAAGTCGCTTATCGTACGGTCGTAAACTTATTTTTGCAAAACAAGTAATGTCCTGTTGTAATACTCTGCTTTTAGACCTGTTCTCAGTTTTTACGGACTTTAACTCAAATCAATCAACTAAACGCCCTAAAAACAAAAATCAACTCTATTCTCTTAAAAAGTCACTATTTTATGACAAAAAAAAACATTTTCTGCTTATTAAGTTCACTGCCAACTTGTAGTATAACGGAATAAAATCAAGTCAGCAGTGATCCTTTACATAACATTTGTCCGTGAGCCTAAAATTCTTTATACATATTCTAATTATTGAGGCTTAGATAAATTAATTAACAACTTACCGGATGCTACTGCCTTAATTTCTTCCCCCTCTCCTACAAATCCTATAACTCTATAATCTATTGTTTTTGAATACTTAGCTGCTTCACTTAAGCCGGCATTAAAGTCATCATTTATGCTCCAACCATATGGAAAGATAGCTAATATTTGTTTCGTAGTGTCACCATTTGTAATAGAATCTGTTCCTGTTGAGCCATATGTATATGTTTTAACACCGTTTTCTATGTTTACTGTCTTTTTTGTAAAATAGAATGATGGTGTTTGAGGAGCACTTCCGTCATTGTATTTAAAGTCAATACCAAGCATAGTTTTGCCTATCTCTTGTGCGCCCGATGATGGTATTGTAATTGTTACACTATTTTTGTCAGCACTCAATTGAGGAGCACCCAAAGTATTATTGTTATTCCAATATACCCCCTCCGGTTTCATTTCAGAAAGCCCTGATAAATAATCCGTTCTGAATACTTTCTTATCATCCACACGAATATCAGGATGCTCACTGCTAAGTTCCATCTGTAAAACAGGAGCAGCTATTTTAAGTTTTCTACCTTCAATTTTATAAACGTTTTGGGTTATAAATGAATTGTTTCCAATTGACAGCTTAAGCTTATCAGTTGGAGTAAATGAAGTTTCCCCTACCTTAACATTTTCTACATTATCAATTGTTCCGACTTCAATATAGAATTTATTCGGGGGTGTAACATTATCATTATTCTGTACATCATTATAAATATTTTTGATTTCAATAAGAGAACTTTTAACACTATCTTGTATGTTAACATCTTCGACAGGTATCTTTGTTTCGTTTGGGCATGAAACAAGTATCACGGTAAATAACAAACAAAAAATTAATGAAATAATTAATGTTTTCTTCATATTTCACCTCTTTTTATGACACAATTTAATAGTTGTATCTTAGTATTATTATACGAAATTTTAGAAAAAAAAAAAAAAAAAAAAAAAAAATAAACAACTGAATAAAAAAAAGATATTTATAGGAGGGGCTCGTTGATTCTTGAGCGATCTCCGTCGGCAAGCTGCGCCATC
>CAMDZB010000005.1 GCA_945910645.1 uncultured Spirochaetaceae bacterium
GTATTCTGATAATATTTAATAGTATTCGAGCGCGATTTCAACTTATCAACAAAAAGGCGCACAAACAGCAACAAAAATTGCCAATTTCAGCTCAAAACGGGGCTTTTCTGATATCAATTTACTCATGGACAAGGAAAGAGAAAAGAAGCTAGCGCTGTCGTTTATTCCATCAGTTACAGCTGAGGACTTAAAACGCATCTGGAATACGGATATCTCGTGGGAGAGCATTGAGATATTTCTCGGAAAGGAACGCCTCGAGTGGTTCATGGATGATCTTAAGTGGGCGGATGATGATTCAATCGGAGAGCATGGTTTTATCTTCTATGGCGATGATGATTATCCTGAAACTCTTAAAAATGACCCTCAGGCGCCATTCAGGATCGCTTACTATGGATCAAAGCCCATGGGTAACAACGGAACGTATAACAGGGCGGAGAGCATCACTGTTGTTGGAACAAGAAGGTGTACATCTGAAGGGATCAAGAATGCGTTTGTGTTTTCATCAGAGGCGTCAAATGCAGGACTTGTGGTGTATTCAGGATACGCCGATGGAATAGATAAGGCTGCGCATTACGGAGCTGTTGCTGCAGGAAAGCCTACCTTTGCAGTTCTTCCATCAGGCTTATCGCATGAGTATTCGCATCGCAGGGCTCGCCTTGAGGAGTACATACTTTCAAATGGCGGTGGATTTATAAGTCAGTTTAGGTGTTCAGAGGATCCATACAAGGGTAATTTTTATATCCGTAATCGCTTGCTTGCAAGCCTCACTGACGCCACAGTGGTGATTGAGGCGCCAAAGCAGTCAGGGTCGCTTATTACGGCAAGAGCTGCAGTGGAACTTGGGAAAAGTGTATTTGTAAACGCTACGAACTCAAAGAACTTCCGTGTGAATGAAGGATGTGCAGAGCTTAAAAGTGAGGGGGCTATCGAGATCAACTCATACTCATCACTTTCTGAGAACCACATTGAGTACCCCAAGGGGCGTGTGCTTGTGGAGATAGAGAGGGATAAGGTTGCTGAGGTTAAGGCAACAAAGAGTGCAGATAAGATCATCGGTTACAACGGCTGCTACTTTGCAATAGTGTAAGCGTAACCCTTATCAATGAGACTTTTAATCAGATTGAGTTTAATCTGAATTACTTCTTGACTTCAGAGAGTGAAAGCACGCCCATAGGGCAGGCCTGTACACACTTACCGCAGGCTATGCACTTCTTAGAGACGCACATGTCCTTATCCTCAACAATCACGTCAAACGGGCATGCTTCTCTACATTTTCCGCAGTTGTTACACATCTTAAGGTCGATTATGTAAACGCCAAGAGTATTCTGTTTGATTGCGCCAACAGGGCATGCCTTTGCACATTTACCGCATTGGATACATACAACAGGACGTGTGATTGAACCCTCGATTCCACTCACGTTCCCGATGCCTTTACGCTCTCTAACCTGTAGGAATGCAAGCTCTGATTTCTCTTTACCAAAGAACGTCTTAGAGCACGCTCTTGTGCATTCAAGGCATCCTATGCATCGAGTACCCTTATTAACAACAAGTGTCTTTGTAGGGCGTGCAAGGTTACCAGCCTTAGTTTCATCCTCATACGGTGTGTTTTTCAAAGGTAGCTCGTGCCTATCGATCTTGTCGAGGCGATAGTAAGCATCCGCGATTGCAGGGGAGGTTGGAATGGATGTAATCTCACCAAGTCCTTTACCGCCGTTTGCGATATCAAGCCCTGGCTTTTCTACGATTATCGGTACGATGTCTGGAACCTCATCTGCTCTGAAGAGCCCAAGGGATCCGAACTTTGCAAGCGGTTTACAGTCCTTAAGTGGGTAGTTCTCCCTGAGTGCATAACCCATACCCATGATAACACCACCTTCAATCTGACCCTCAACGTTTGTCGGGTTGATTGCACGTCCTACGTCATGAGCTGCAATAATCTTGTCTATCTTATGAGTTTTCTCATCAAGGATCGCAACCTGTGTTGCATATCCATATGCAACGTGGCTTTTTGGGTGAGGGATATCTAATGATCCAAACTTGTCTGTTGCGGCAAGGTACTCTGCATAGAACTCTCGTCCTTCAAGCTTTGAAAGATCACCGTTAACCTCATCAAGTGCGCTCTTGAGCTCAACAGCGGCTCTTCTTGCGGCTTCACCTGTAACGGTGGTATGACGTGATCCTGAGGTTGTTCCGCTGTCTGGAGCGTTTAAAGTATTAGCCTTCTCTTCCTCAACCTTATCGCCATCAAGGCCTGTGCCATCGCAGATTATCTGTTTGAGGATGGTGCACATACCCTGGCCGATACAGGATCCACCACAGTGCATGATCACTTTGCCGTTTTTTATCTCGAGGTTGATTCGTCCATAATCAGGGAGTCCAACGCCTACGCCTGCATTCTTCATTGCACAGGCTATTCCAGAAAGAGGGGATGACTCGTAATAGTCCTTAACTGCCTCAAGCGTCTCTACAAGTCCTGTTGCGTTATCTACAATCTGACCGTTTGGTAAAGACTCACCTGGGCGAATTGCGTTTCTATATCTGATCTCCCAATGTGAGATACCAACCTTATCAGCCATGTGATTTAACATCGACTCGATTGCAAAGCAGGACTGAGTTACTCCAAATCCTCTGAATGCACCTGCAGGTGGATTGTTAGTGTAGTATGAATATCCATCTATCTTAAAGTTCTCGTAGTGGTATGGGCCTGATGCATGAGTACAGGCTCTTTCAAGCACTGGAATACCAAGGGATGCATATGCGCCTGTATCGCTGATAATCGTGCCTTTGAACGCCTTGATTACGCCGTTTTCGTCGCATCCTATCGTGAATTCCATGTCCATTGGGTGGCGCTTTGGATGCACAATAATGCTCTCCTGACGTGTAAGTTTCATCTTACATGGACGTTTGGTAAGAAGCGCAACCAGGGCAGAATAGTGCTGTACAGTCACATCCTCTTTTCCTCCAAATCCACCACCGACATAGCAGTTTTCAACTATCACCTTGTCGTTATCAAGGGCAAGCATTGGTGCAGTTTCACGCCTTGTATCATACACGCTCTGGTCTGTTGAGTAGATCTTCACGCCTCCGTCTGAAAGGGGCACGGAGAGGGCACATTCTGGCTCAAGGAACGCATGTTCAGTCCATGGGGTTGAATACTTTTCTGTAAGGATGTACTTCGACTCTTTAAGCGCAGTTTCAACGTCTCCTCGATCTACAGAAGTGTGACCAAGCAGGTTTCCTTCGCTATGAATCTTTGGCGCATCCTCCTTCATTGCCTCATAAGGGGATGAGACGAATGGCAACACTTCGTATTCAACTTTTACCTCAGCAGCTGCGTTCTTTGCACTCTCGTATGATTCTGCTGCAACTATGGCAATCACATCTCCAACGTATCTTGTGATGCCGCCGATGTCTATCATTGCATCCCAGTCTCTCTTGAGGTGACCGACTTTAAGCGATCCGGGAATGTCTTTGGCAGTGAACACAGCATAGACTCCAGGAACATCAAGAGCAAGCGATTTATCAATGTCTAGTACCTTAGCACGTGGGTATTTCGAGCGTACAGCAACAGCGTAGAGCATTCCATCAACGTAAAGGTCATCAGGATATTTTCCGTATCCGAGCACCTTGTCTTTTACATCAACTCGTGGAATTCTTGAACCCACACGCCATGAGGAGTTGTCTTCCATCTTTGTATCGCCCCTGACGATTGATGCTGCCAGTTCGATAGCTTTTACTATCTTTGCATACCCTGTACACCTACAGATGTTGTTTCTGATTGCGTGGCGTATCTCCTTTTCGGTTGGGTTGTTGTTAACATCGATTAGGCATTTTGCACACATTACCATGCCTGGGATACAAAAACCGCACTGGACGGCTCCTGCCTCTCCAAATGCGTATGAGTATATCTCTTTCTCCCTATCGGTTAAGCCTTCGACAGTTATTATATTCTTGCCTTCAACTTCGGATGTGAGTATATTACAAGCCCTTGTAGTCTTACCATCTATTATAATAGTACAAGCGCCACAAGCACCTTCTGAACATCCGTCTTTTACAGAGGTTAAGTGTAGATCATCTCGCAAATATCGCAGTAACTTTTTATCTTTATCAACACTTACATTTTTTCCATTTACATTAAAATTCATAAATTTCTCCAAATAATGAGCCGTACCCTTTATATTTTCTCATATGTTAGGAGATATGTCAAAGAAATCTTGAAAAAACAGGGCTATTTATCTATTATTTATACGTGGAAAGAAGCACTACAAAACGACTGCAAGCATTTAATAGAAGAGCATTAGAGTATCTCGCCAAGCGTGGAACAGATGATGATGTGGAAAATTTAACAGACGAAGAGTTAGTAGAAGCTATATATGATATATATCCAAAAGACGCCATCCTATCCATGCAGTTTGGCCGTAACATTCCAAGAATAGATAACGAGGAGGGCAGCCTCATTAACGACGTGCCGCTCTACTTTACACGCACGTCAATCGATGTATTGCCGATTGACCTTCACTGGTTTTACGTGTTCTGGAGTATATCGCCAAGTCAGAAGGCAGAGCTGCTTTCAAAAGATATCAACACAAAGCTGATGTTGCGCATCACCGATACAAAGGATAACTCGCTCAAGAGTGACAGATTCATACTGTTTGATACCGAATGTACCTTTGAGGAGAGTGAGAGAAGCATCTACATCGAAAAGAACATTTACAATCTCACAATGGAGCTTGTTGCCATCCAAAAGGGCAAGGAAAAGGTGATAGCAAAGAGTTACACATACGACTTTGTCCAGCCACTGATCACAGAAAAGAAGCTATCCAAAAAGGCTAATACACTGCTTTTTGCTCCACTTTTAAACAGGGATAACAACTTAGTTGTGAATAACCAAATAATCTCAGAATATTACGATAAAATTAACGAGGACAACGAGTGAAAAAAGGCTACGTGAACATTGTGCTTCATGCACACCTTCCATATATAAGACATCTCGACGACGAAACCGTATTTGAAGAGGAGTGGTTCTACGAGGCAATGTGCGAGTCGTACATGCCGCTTGTGAGAATGCTATTTAAGGCGCGCGACGAGAAGTTAAAGTTCCACATTACTCTGGTGCTTTCACCAACGCTTGTAGAGATGATCAAAGACAGGGCTAACTGCAAAGGCTTTGTTGAATACCTTGATAAGCACATAGAGCTTGGAGAAAAAGAGCTTAAGAGGCTTGAAGGCAACGATGAATTTTACAGAGTCGCAGAGGACACGCTAAACCTCTACAAAGCTGCAAGGAACGAAGTTGTTAATAAATACGGCGAGAAGCTAATCAACGCGCTTATTGGACTTCAGGAGAGCGGGTATGTTGAGATCATCACATCAGTTGCAGCTCATACCTTCCTACCAATCTACGAGAGCAGACCAAGCCTAGTTAAGGCGGAGATTGCCACAGCAAACAGCGTTCATTTTACAACGTTCAAAGATTACTCAAAGGGCTTATGGCTTCCAGACTGCGGTTACTATCCACGCCTTGATGAAATTCTCAAGAAAAACGCTATTGAAAGCCAGTACTTCTTTGTATCCCCAGTGAGCTTTGCACTTGCTAAAAACAACATTAAGAGAGGTGTATATGCACCTGTTAAGACCACATCGGGCATGTACGTATTCGCTTTTGAGACCTCACTTATGAACCTTGTAACATCATCAATCGATGGGTATCCAGGCGATGACGACTACAGAGAGTTCTACAGAGACATCGGCTACGACCTTCCACTCTCATACATCGGTGAGTATGTTCCAGATGCGGAGAAGCGAGGATTTACAGGGTATAAGTACTACTCAGTATCCGGAAAGAAAGAGGACAAAAAGGTATACAACAAAGACAAGGCTATGGCCAAGGTTGATATGCATAGCAGTCACTTTGTGGACTCAATAGAGGCTCGTGTTAAAGAGGTGGGCCCACTTATCGATCAAGACCCTGTGATCAACCTTGCGTTTGATGCGGAGTTACTCGGTCACTGGTGGAAAGAGGGCATTGACTGGCTATACTCAGTTATTAAAAAGATAGACGCAAATGACAACCTCAGCCTCATCACATCATCAGACTACATCAAAATTTACCCTGATGCAGAGAAGGCGTCATTAGCGCGCTCTGCGCTTACGCTTAACACCTATGCATCCCCATATCTAGATGGCTCTAACAACAAGATTCAGCGTGTGATCTTTAACGCAATAGACAAGGTTGAGGATATCACAGCGCGTTACTATAACGACAAGAATCCTGTGCGTTTAAGATACATAAAACAGGCTGTAAAAGAGATGCTACTTGCAACATCATCAGACTGGCTTCAGATTATGCATAACAACACGAGTCCAATCTACGCAGAACGGAAGATCGAGGAGCATCTTCAGAGTATAAATAAGATATATGACCTTCTGTCGTATGGCAAAGGCGATACGTCCTGGCTTGTAAGGCAAGAGAAGAAGTATCCGCTGTTTGACGCAATAGATTATCATACTTTTACGAATAAGTGACGGAATTAACGGAACTTATAAATTGGCAAATATCTAAAAAATTATCAATTTTATAAGAAAATGTGGTATTATTAGATAGGAAAGAAAAACCTATTAACTCTGTTAGTAGGTGTTTGTTTTGATGAATAAGGAGTTTTTTTTGTGAGCAAAGAACCAAGCATTCCAGCAATTAAACACTACAATCCTGACCTTGTAGACCTCTACGAGAAGACATGGGTATGGGTATCAAAAGCATGGAAACAGGCTGAAAAAGGCGTAAAAAATTCCTTTGCATACCTTGATACAGAAGACGAGTATTTCGACTATTTCTACTCGTTGCTTCCAGCGTTTTTTCTAACTTACTCAGGCGAAAAGTATGACCCGGCAGAGATGATAGACTTCTTTTACTCAAAGCAGGAGTCAAACGGCGCAATCCGCTCACACTACACAAAAGACAAGGGTGAACACGTAAATCCATCAAAGAAGAACAAAGAGGACTTATCAGTTCCTGTATTTGCAGGAGCAGAGCTTGCTATCTACAATAAAACCGCGAACAAAAAGAGACTTAAGGACAGCGCCGTTAAACTCAGAAACTACTACGCTTGGCTTATAGACGTATGTAACCTTAACGAGTATGAACTTTTAGAGACGCCAAGTGAGGTGTCGATCCTTGGCAACGTAGACCGTAAGGATGCGCACTTCCTTGTGGAGTATAACTGTGCTGTTGCAATCGACCTTTTGTACCTTTCTGAAATAGGCGACATCCTCAACGAAAAACCGCTTATGATGTTCGCAAAGCCATTGAGCGACATGATCCTCAGAGGCGTAAGGGACAAGATGTGGAACGAGAAGGACGGCCACCTTTACGATCTTGATAAAGATATGAAGCAGATCAAGAATCCGCATATCGGCGAGATGTTCTACCTGCTTTCCGACGAGGTTAACAACATCACAACCACGCTTGTTGAGAAGCTTAAAGACGAGAACGAGTACAACACGTATAACATTTTCCCAACGGTGCCAAAGTCATCTCAGCAGTTTGAGGAGAGCCAGAACGGCTTTAAGGGGGGCGTTTCATCAATTCTGTCGTTCTTTGCGATCAAGGGGCTTGAGCATAAGGGTGAGTTTGTATATGCATCAGACTGCACGCTACGCCATGTATTTACTATGCTTGAATCGCTTGCACTACCGCTTCCTGGCGAGACTCAGGGGGATCTCTGGGAGGTGTATAAAAATGAGGCTGATGGACCGGTGATGTTCAAAGACGCAAAAGGTAAGCTTACAAAGCTACCAAAGAGGCGCTACCTTCCTGGAATCGGGCTTGTGACAATTACACTCTTAATTGAAAACGTAATCGGCATGAATATCTCCATTCCACAGAAGAAAGTAGTTTGGACTATGCAGAAGTACGATGAGATGGGCATTGAGAACTTCCCGTTGAAGCGCAACTCAATCTCAATTCAGTGCGTTAAGAACGCTAGGGGATGGGAAATCCGCCTTGAGAGCGAAAAGCTGTATTATTTCACAATCATAAACCTTTCAGAAAACAAGGAGCATAAGTTGCCAATTCCATCGGGGAAATGCTCACTCTTACCGGAGAAATTTTAGTAATGAAAAACAACATTTTAAACAAGCGGTTTAGAAACGACGGCTACTATAATGTTTCTATATTCCTAGTGGCTATCAGCATAGTGTTTTACGCAATCGGAAACATACGGGTTGGCAGTTACAATTTCAACACTTATCTTGCATTTACGCCGTACTTTATCACGCATAAACTCTACTTGTGGCAGTTTGTAACGTACATGTTCGTATGCCCGATGGGACTCTGGCAGTTTCTATTCTGTATGCTTATGTTGCTCTCGTTCGGTGTGAGTCTTGAGCGTCAGCTAGGAAGCAAGGAATTCCTACTGTTCTACATGTTTACAGGCATTTTCGTAAGCGTTTTTGCATACATAACGTGCATACTTGCAAAGAGCGAATTCTATTCACTTGCATCGCCGTACGCCATCATTTTGGGGCTAGAAGTGCTGTTTGCAATGCTAAATCCATACGCAAAGGTACTTGTGTATTTCATCATTCCAATACGCATAACGTTCCTTGTGCTGTTCCTCGTTGCACTTGAGCTTATCATCATATTCCTTCCGGCTACAGGCGGTTCATGGATTGAAATAGTACAGCTTTACTCGCTTGTTGCCGCATTTGCATACGCGTATTTTAGGCTTAGGATGCATCCACTGAGATTTTGGATTAACACAATCAGTGGTAAACCTGTATGATTTTTTGTATAATATATACATGATATATTTAGATAATAACGCAACAACATATATAGCGCCTGAAATTTTAAAGGCAATAGGAAATACCGATTTTTATGGCAATGCGTCGAGCATGCATCAGAGTGGACGAAAGGCACACCAGGCTATAGAGGAGGCAAGAGAGAACATAGCAGAGCTTATTGGTGGAAAGGCCGAGTCAGTCATATTCACATCAGGTGCAAGTGAGGCAAACAACACTGTATTTAAGATCCCACAGAAGGGTAGAATACTCACAACAACAATTGAACATCCATCAATCAGAGAAAGCGTCAAGTATTTAAAGAGCCTTGGAAAGCCAGTTACAGACATAGGCGTAGACAATACTGGCAGAGTTAAGCTCGATGAGCTTGAAAACGAGCTTAAAAAGGGCGATGTAAGCCTAGTATCGATAATGGCTGCAAATAACGAAAGCGGCACAATTCAGCCAATCAAGGAGGCATCTGAACTTGCCCATAAATATGGAGCACACTTTCACACAGATGCAACTCAGGCCATCGGTAAAGTAGATATAAACGTCCAAAGAGACCACATCGATTATCTCTCGATGTCTGGCCATAAGTTCTACGCACCAAAGGGCGTTGGAGTGCTATACGTGGCAAAGAGCGCACCATTTGAGACATTTATGCATGGCGGACATCAGGAGAACGGACGCAGAGCAGGAACGTACAACACTCCTGCAATCTACGGCATGGGACTTGCCGCAAAGATGGTGATGAAAGATAGGGAGAGTGAAAACGAGCATCTCTGGAAAATGAGAGAAAAGCTACGCGTTGGCATTGAAAAGAGCATCGACGACATAATCATCAACAGCCCAAAAGAGAGGGAAAACTGTCTTCCTGGAACCCTTAACGTGTCGTTCCCAAAAGCGGAGGGTGAATCCATACTTCTACTTCTTGATAACGAGGGAATCTGTGTAAGCACAGGGTCTGCATGCGCAACGGGCAGTCTTGAACCAAGCTATGTGCTTCTTGCTCAGGGTGTGCCAATCGAGGCTGCACACGGTTCAATAAGGTTCTCATTCGGCCGTTACAATACGGAGGATGAGGTTGATAAAGTGCTCGAGGTACTCCCCCAAATTATCAAGCGTTTGAGAGCCTGGAGCACCCGTTAGTACCAGTTTGAGTCTTGCATAAATCGATAAATTAAATATAAAATAACTCAATTGCACATTATTTTATGTCCTTAGACTTTGTATTAAGAAGGCAGAAATGAATGCATAACTCAAATAGGAGATAAACTCATGAAAAAAGCATTAGCAATTTTTCTTTCAGTTTTACTTATCTTGGCAGTTGTTTCATGTAGTAAAGGAAATAGCGAGTCAAAGGCAAGTGATAGCTCATCAAGCGCTGACTTCCACATAGGAATTGCAACAGGTACAGTTTCACAGAGTGAAGATGACCTCAGAGGTGCAGAGGCTCTAATTGCAGAGTATGGTTCCACAACAAACGGTGGTATGATTACTCACGTTACATATCCTGATAACTTCATGGAGGAGCAGGAAACAACAATTGCTATTATCGCAGGTCTTGCTGATGATCCAAAGATGAAGGCAGTTATCGTAAACCAGGCTATTCCAGGAACAACAGAGGCATTCAGACAGATCAAGGAAAAAAGACCAGACATCATCTGTATCGCAGGTGAGGCACATGAGGATATTCCACAGATTTCAAAGACAGCTGACCTTGTTGCTAACAACGACTTTGTAGCACGTGGTTATCTAATCATCCGCACAGCTTACGAGCTTGGATGTGACACATTCGTTCACGTTTCATTCCCACGCCATCTTTCATACGAGACAATCGGCAGAAGAGCTGCAATTATGAAGGAAGCATGCAAGGACTTTGGAATGAAGTTCGTACTTGAGACAGCTCCAGATCCAACATCAGACGTTGGAGTTGCAGGTGCTCAGCAGTACATCCTTGAGAAAGTACCAGCATGGATTAAGCAGTATGGCAAAAAGGCTGCATTCTTCTGTACAAATGATGCTCATACAGAGCCACTTCTTAAACAGCTACTTGCATACGGTGGTTACTTCATCGAAGCTGACCTTCCATCACCACTTATGGGCTATCCTGGAGCACTCGGTCTTGACCTCACAGCAGAGGCTGGTGACTTTGCTAAGATCCTTAAGAAGGTAGAGAGTGCAATCACAGAGCGTGGTGGTGCTAACCGCTTTGGTACATGGGCATACAGCTATGGTTACACACAGAGCGCATCTCTTGGTCAGCACGCTATCAACGTAATCAAGGGCGAAAGTGAGCTTACAAACATGAAGGATCTTCAGAAAGCATACGACAAGTTCACACCAGGAGCACACTGGAATGGCGCATTCTATACAAATGCAAATACAGGTGCAAAACTCCGCAACGTACTTCTTGTTTACCAGGATACTTACATCATGGGAGGCAAGGGCTACATGGGTAACGCTGAAGTTACTGTTCCTGAGAAATACTTTACAACAAAATAAATTGTAATTTAGCTAAATACTGTGGGGCGTCATGCCCCACAATTTATAAAGGCATATATGAAATAAAAATGAGTGATAATAATATTCCATTGCTTGAGGTTCGCAATGTTAAAAAAGACTTTTTTGGCAATGTGGTACTCAAGGACATAAACTTCACCTTAAAAGAGGGCGAGATCCTCGGACTTGTGGGTGAAAACGGTGCTGGAAAGAGCACTTTGATGAAAATTCTCTTTGGAATGAAAGAGATTACTGAGACTGGTGGCTACGAAGGAAGCATCCTTCTAAACGGTAAGGAAGTAAAATTCAAGAGTTCATTTGACGCCCTAAACGCAGGGTTTGGTATGGTTCACCAGGAGTTTAGTCTAATTCCTGAATTTACAGCAACAGAAAATATAGTTTTAAACAGAGAAAGCGTAAAATATTCATTTGCATCCGAACTGTATGGAGACCGTCTTAATACGCTCGATAGAGAAGACATGAGAAAAAGAGCGGTTGAGGCAATCAAAAAGCTTCAGGTAAATCTTGATGAGAATATGAGTGTCTCACAGATGCCTGTTGGATACAAGCAGTTTACTGAGATCTCACGTGAGCTCTCACGAGACGGAATGAAGATCCTAATTCTTGATGAACCAACAGCGGTTCTCACAGAGAATGAGGCTGAAAGCCTACTTCAGGCCATGAAGCGTCTGAAGGCTCACGGAATTGCAATAATTTTTATCACACACCGCTTACAGGAGATAATCGACGTCTGCGATAAGATCATAGTGATGAGAGACGGAAAAATCGTTGAGGATATGAAGAACGAAAACATAAATATCCGTCAGATTGCAAAAGCTATGGTTGGCAGAGAGGTGTCTCAGGTACAAAACGAAAACAGCGCTCAAGTTTCTAATAATTTTAGTGAAGATGAGACAATACTTGAGGTGAAGAACCTCTGGGTTGATATGCCAGGTGAAATAGTTCACGATGTAAACCTCAAGGTAAAGCGTGGAGAGATACTCGGTATCGCAGGGCTTGCAGGTCAGGGTAAGATTGGTATTCCTAACGGCATAATGGGCTTGTTTAACGCAGGAGGCGAGGTGATTTTCAACGGAAAGAAGCTCCCTCATAACAATCCTAAAGAGTGCATCAAAAACGGTCTTGCTTTCGTATCAGAAGACAGACGTGGGGTGGGACTACTACTTGATGAATCACTTGAATGGAACGTATCATTCGGCGCTATGCAGGCTCAAAATAGATTCTTAAAGAAGATTTGTGGCATAATTAAGTGGAGAGATAAAGCTGATATCAAAAAGACCACAGAACGATGCATACAAGCGCTTCAGATAAAGTGTACATCGTCAAAGCAGAAGGCTCGTGAACTCTCCGGTGGAAACCAGCAGAAGATCTGTCTTGCAAAGGCATTTGTACTCAAGCCAAAGCTTCTATTTGTATCAGAAGCAACGCGAGGAATAGACATCGGTGCAAAGGCGTTGGTGCTTGATGCTCTCAAAAAGTACAACAAGGAGAGCGGTGTTACTATCGTTATGGTATCATCAGAGCTTGAGGAGCTACGTAGCGTCTGTTCACGAATCGCTGTGGTTACTGACGGTAAGGTTGCGGGGATTCTTCCTTCATCAAGTTCAAGCGATGAATTTGGCCTTCTTATGGTTGCAGGTCATGAAGCTAAGGAGGCAGTATGAGTAAGCAAGACAATGTATTTAAGTCGTTAGTTAATTCGTTTGGACTTCCACGCTTGCTCATCGCAGGATTTCTATTATTGCTATTCTGTATCGCACCGATTGGACATATCAGCATCACTCAGTCAATCAGCGATGTGCTCATGAGATTCGGTCAGAACGCGGTTTTAGTACTCGCAATGGTTCCTATGATTCACTCAGGATGTGGACTCAACTTTGGGCTTCCACTCGGGATAATTGCAGGCCTTCTTGGAGGTACGCTTGCAATCGAACTCAACGTGGTCGGGGCAGCGTCATTCTTTGTGGCTATCATATTCAGCGTGCTGTTTGCTATAGTATTCGGCTATGTATACGGCATACTACTTAATCGCATCAAAGGCAGCGAGATGATGATTGCAACGTATGTTGGATACGCCGCTGTTGCATTCATGTGTATGATGTGGCTACTCCTTCCATACAAACATCCTCAGATGGTTTGGGGCTATGCAGGTAGGGGGCTGAGAACCACAATTTCAACAGAGGGATTCTATTATCACGTGCTTTCGGACTTCTTGTCGTTTAAGATATTTGGAATCACAATTCCAACAGGGAGCATACTGTTCTTTGCGTTCCTTGCGCTATGTATCTGGGCATTCTTACACACAAAGTCAGGCACAGCTATGACGGCAGTAGGTTCAAATCCAGTGTTTGCACGAGCATGCGGAATCAATGTTAACAAGATTAGAACGCTCTCTGTGATTATGAGCACAGCTCTTGGCGCAATCGGCATCTTAGTATACCAGCAGTCGTTTGGATTCATCCAGCTCTACATGGGACCATTCTACATGGCTCTTCCTGCAGTGTCGGCAATCCTAATAGGCGGCGCGTCTGTGAATAAGGCAAGCATTGCTAACGTTGTAATCGGAACGCTGTTATTCCAGGGCATAGTGACTATGACTCCATCAGTGATGAACAGCATCATCCACACTGACATGAGTGAGGTAATCAGAATCGTGGTATCAAACGGCATGATTCTATACGCACTCACAAGAAAATCGGAGGCAACGCTATGAGTTTCAAAACCAAAATGAACAACTTTTTCAAAGGCGTTAAAGATAAGTGCGTTTCACTCTTTAAGAGTAGCAAAACAAAGGTGCTAAAAAAGCCAACGCTTAACGGAACAAAAGAGCTTCTAATCAAAAATATAGTGCCTATTATGTTCATTGTTATCGGTATTATCGGCGTTTACTTCTCAAAGTTTTCAGCCGCCACTATCGTAAACGAGATGCTAACGCGACTTGCACGTAACAGCTTCTTAGTAATAAGCCTTCTTATTCCGATTATGGCAGGAATGGGACTCAACTTCGGCATGACGTTAGGCGCAATGGCAGGTCAGATCGGCCTTATCCTAATCACAGACTGGGGTATTGTAGGCATTCCTGGTATTATCCTTGCTGCAATTATCAGCACACCAATTTCCATATTACTAGGATGGTGGTGTGGAATGATCCTCAACAAAGCTAAAGGACGCGAGATGGTCACAAGTTATATCATCGGATTCTTCGTAAACGGTGTATACCAGCTTGTTGTGCTATTCATGATGGGGGTAATTATCCCAATCAAGAGCGAAATCCTACTTCCACGAGGACACGGAGTGAGAAACATGGTGAACCTTCAGGGCATCAGAAAATCGCTTGATAACCTAATTCCACTACGCATAGGTACAGTAAACATACCTGTAGCAGCGTTTATTCTAATCGCGCTTCTTTGCTTCTTCATCATCTGGTTTAGAAAAACAAAGCTCGGTCAGGACATGAGAGCTGTAAGTTCAGATATGGAAGTTGCGCGAGCAAGCGGAATCAACGTTGAGAAAACAAGGGTGCTTTCAATCATCATAAGCACAGTGCTTGCAGGCTACGGAATGATCGTATATCTCCAAAACATGGGAACGCTCAACACATATAACAGTCACATGCAGATTGGTATGTTCTCAGCAGCAGCACTACTTGTGGGCGGTGCATCCGTTGCAAAGGCAAACATCAGAAACGTATTCCTTGGCGTCATACTGTTCCACCTTATGTTCTACGTGGCACCTTATGCTGGTAAGAACCTCATTGGAGAGGCTCAGCTTGGTGAGTACTTTAGAGTGTTTGTCTCATACGGCGTAATTACAATTGCACTTGTGATCTATGAGGTGTCAAAACGACGAGAAAATCGCATAGAAGCAACTCTTTTGAGAGAGAGCACAGAAGGAGAGAAAAATGCCTAAGATGTCATCAAGTAAAGCGCTCTTTAACTTCTCCAACAAAGTGTTCAGAAGAAGATTTATCATAAGAACGGTTGTGGCAGTACTCATAATCGTTTTAGGAATTGTGATGTTCTTTATTGGCAAGAATCATATAGTTCACCTTTCGAACATAAAGACTACGATTGACGGTGTTGAATACAAGCCAGTCGATAATATCAGCGTTAAGTTTGATAAGAACAAGACGTTCACATCGTATGCGGACTTCAGCGATGAGGTGTCTGCAGTGGGCAGCAAGCACAGCCTCAGAGTTGAATATAACGGCAACGTATATGAGAAGAAGTTCAAGATTCCTCATTCATACAGAAACGTGATTATAAGCCTTCCTGTGTTTATCAAGGATACAGACAATGTTGATAAATGGCTCACTCAGATTAATGATGTAGTTGTTGATGATTCATCGGATGAAGAGATGAGCGAGACTGGAGAATTTGATATGTAATTAGTCGTTTGCCTCTGGTGCATACTCGCCACAGAGGTAAAACGATCCTGTAATGACGGTAAGATGAGACGTGGTATCATCGCCGTCATTTTCTATATTATGGCTCTCAACTTTGGCAAGAGATGCATCAAGTGATGGGGCGATGAAAATGTTCTTTACTCTTCGGTTCATAGTGCGATTGAGTATCTTTTCAAGCGCTAGAAGCAGTTTAACCTCATCGCTCTTTTTGTATGGCGACTGAACTTTTGTAAGCACAATTGTGTCAAAATTCATCACAAGCGTTTCAAGCATACCATCTGCATCCTTATCGCCTGTGAGGGCAAAGATAACGCTTCTCTCAGTCTTTAGTGAGCTCCTTAGGATCCTCACGCATTCTCTGTTGAAGCTTTCGATGTCGCCGTAGTCAAAATGGATCGCATACTTGTCTCTGAGGTCATCAAGATCCACGTTTAGGATGATGTCTTTTATGTTGCTAACAAGTTCATCTACGCTGTCTTTGGTGTGTGCCCCGTCGAGTAGGAGCACGCTGTTACGCTCGATTATCACTTCACCCCTTGCAGGTAGTGTAAGAAGGCCGTTGTAGTAGTTTTCAAGCTTTCGCTCACTCATGGGGTAGTGCTTTTTAGGAAGGTTCAACGATTTTACCACCTCTCGTGCAAGGATGAAGTTTGCTCTGGCGCTTTTCCCTCGCATTTTAAGGTAGATTTCTTCATCGGTATTCGTATCAACAAAGGTAAGAGGCGAGTGTTTTTCACTCGCAACTTCTCTAAGTACGCTGTCGACCTCATCTCCTGAGTGGAGCGTAAATGTAGGCACGCCTTCCTTAATGATTCCAGCTTTTTCGTATGCTATGCTTCTAAGATCCTTTCCAAGAATGTCCGTGTGTTCCTTTTCGATGTGAGTTATCACAGATACAATCGGATCAAGTGCATTTGTTGCATCAAGACGTCCTCCGATTCCGGTTTCTACAACGGCGTACTCAGCCTTCTGTATGCGGAATAACAGCATTGCGTAGGCTGTGTACAGTTCAAAGGTTGTTGGCGGAATGCCGCCTGGCAGGATGATCTCTTTGTGATTGTGAAGATACATCTCCATGATTTTGGCAGCGTCGGTGTATTCATACTCGTTGAACATCATAAGGCCGTAGTCGTTAAAGTGTGAGTACATCCATCGCTCTCTGTAGTCGTAAACGTGAGGTGAGAGATAAACCCCTGTGGTTCTCTTGTTGTCTTTAAGTAACATCGCAATATGGCCTGCTGTGGTACCTTTGCCCTTTGATCCTGCAACATGGATGATCTTAAGGTCGTTTTGAGGGTTTCCAAGCATACGAAGTAGGGTTTTCTCCCTCTCGATTCTCAGATCTTTATTCGTAAGCTCGTTTGGTACTTTGGTGCTGTCGTAGGTTCCGTTGA
Source organism: uncultured Spirochaetaceae bacterium (assembly GCA_945910645.1). Taxonomy (GTDB): domain Bacteria; phylum Spirochaetota; class Spirochaetia; order Sphaerochaetales; family Sphaerochaetaceae; genus UBA9848. The sequence continues at coordinate 17,107 of CAMDZB010000005.1, forward strand.
GGTAGGAGATGACGTCTTTTATGTTTTTGAAGATCACAGTATTATTTCCATTCCCGTTTTGTATGTTTTGAATCCTAGCCCTCTATAGAGCTTCTCCGCGTTTGTATTGCCTTCCCATACGTTTAGGGTGATATTGTAGCAGTTTATGCTTTTTGCGTACTCTTTTACAGCGTCAAATAGCTTATGTGCAATCCCTTTGCCTCTGCATCTTTCGTCAACACAGATGTCATCGATGTAGAGCGTTTTATGGCTCACCCAGATGTCGGAATTAGTGTAATCCTCAAGGATGCAGAATGCGTGTCCTAGAGCAACTCCATTCTCCTCGTATACAAACACAGGAGTATTATCGCTTTCGAGTATGCCTTTAAGCTCCTCATCCGTGTACTTCTTTGTGCCTTCTTTGAATAGATCTGGTCTGATTAGGGTGTGCGTGTGGCGCACCTGAATGAGTAGATTGTCGATATCCTTAATGTCTTTTGCTGTTGCTCTTCTTACCATAGTCCTCTTAATTATAACGAAATGGCAGTAATTTTTGCATATAGCGCTTTAATTGAAATAATTAAATTCTTTATATAGAATAATTTAAGGTATGATAACAGTTAGCAATCTATCCCTTTCGTATGGGACACAAACACTTTTTAAAGACGTAGAAATAAAGTTTACTCCAGGCAATTGTTACGGTGTAATCGGTGCAAATGGAGCTGGAAAATCGACATTCTTAAAGATACTTTCAGGCGAAATTGAACCAGACAGCGGTGTAATTCAGATCACGCCGGGTGAACGCCTTGCAACGCTAAAACAGGATCACTTTGCATATAATAACTACAAGGTAATTGATACAGTCATAATGGGCTACGAAAAGCTCTATAACGTGATGAAAGAGCGTGAAACCATCTATGAAAAGGAGGATTTCTCTGAGGAAGATGGAATTAGAGCATCGGAGCTTGAGAGCGAGTTTGCAGAGCTTGGCGGATGGGAGGCAGAGAGTGAGGCGGCAAGTCTACTTTCTGACCTTGGAATACCAACAGACCTACACGATAAGCTCATGAGTGAGATTGAGGATAACCTTAAAGTTAGGGTGCTTCTTGCTCAGAGCCTTTTTGGAAATCCTGATATCCTATTGTTGGATGAGCCTACAAACCACTTGGATTTGACATCAGTTGCGTTCCTTGAGGAGTTCCTTGCGAACTTTGATAACACGGTTATTGTGGTATCACACGACAGACACTTCCTCAATACGGTCTGTACTCACATTGTTGATATTGACTTTGATAGAGTACAGCTCTATGTTGGCAACTACGACTTCTGGTATATGTCGTCACAGCTTGCGCTAAAACAGGCTAAGGATGAGAAGAAGAGAGCGGATGAGAAGATAGCAGAGCTTAAGGAATTCATACAGCGATTCTCATCAAACGTTGCTAAGGCTAAACAGGCTACAAGCCGTAAAAAGCTTATTGAAAAACTCACAATTGACGACATCAAGCCATCAAAGAGACGTTTCCCATACGTTGCTTTTAAACCAGAGCGTGAGATCGGCAATAACGTATTGGATATTGAAGATCTTTCATACTCATACGGCGGTGAGACTCTTCTTAACAAGTATACTCTACACGTTGAAAGAGGCGATAAAATAGCCTTTGTAGGGCCATTTCATGCATCAAAGACGGCACTTTTTGACATAATCGCAGAGAAAAAGGAAGCCACAAGCGGCGAGTACAAGTGGGGCGTTACCACAAAGCACAGCTACTTTCCAAAAAACAACGACAGTGAGTTCCAGAGTGGGGATACCATCCTTGAGTGGCTCTCACGATACGCAGGCGAGGATGTAGATGAGACCTATCTCCGCTCATTCCTAGGGCGAATGTTATTCTCAGGCGATGAGGTGTTTAAGAAGTGCTCTGTGCTCTCAGGAGGCGAAAGGGTCAGATGCGTGCTCTCAAGAATGATGCTTGAAGAAGCAAACGTGCTGATCTTTGATGAACCTACAAGCCACCTTGATCTTGAAGCAATACAGGCGCTTAACAATGCGCTTATCGACTTCAACGGTGTTGTACTATTCAACTCGCACGACCACCAGTTTGTGGACAGTACCGCCAACAGAATCATCGAGTTTGCACCAAACGGCATAATCGACAGACGCATGAACTTCGACTCATACATGAAAGACGAGGGTGTGAACAAATTAAGAAGGGAACTTGGAAGTAAAGACAATGGAACAAAAATCTAAGTATTCTATAGTATTTGACCTCGGAAACAGCACAGTAACATCAGCGCTTTTTGAAAACGGCGAGATTAAGGAGACATGGAGGATTCCATCATTCGACCTCGAGTCTGTTAATGACTTCAAGGCGGCAATCCTATCGAGCCTACCGTTTGAAAAGAATGAGATTAAGCTTGATAACGTTGTGGCATCATCTGTGGTATTTCCAAAGACGAGGAGCCTAGTTACAGCGCTTGATGAGCTTTTTCACACTAAAGTTCACCTTGCGTCCTTAAACGCTGTATCCAAGTTGATTGAACCATCCACTATATCAAACGAGCTTGGAGTGGACATCTATGCAAACCTAGTTGAGGCACGTGTAAAGAAGCCACAGGATGATGTGATCATAGTGGACTTTGGTACAGCGCTCACATATTCAATCGTAAACAGCATGGGTTACGTGAAAGGCGTCGCTATAGCACCTGGTGTTAAAACAGGGCTCAGAGGGCTTCTACAGTACGCTCCTGCCCTCTCACAATACGCCAGCGAGCTCAGCATTCCTCTCTCTACATTCGGTGATGATACAAAGAGTGCAATCGATGCAGGCGTGTTCTACAGCGTCAGAGGAATGGTGAGGGAAATGATCCATGAGATGGAGAAGGAAAACGGCAGGAAGTGCTACCGTATCGCAACAGGAGGACAGGCGAGAATCTTTGCTCCATTTGCTGACATCTTTGATGAGATCGACACCGAACATACAATCAAGGGAATATATAACATCTTCAACTTTTAAGTATGGATTTAGAGCGCGTTCTTCTTGAGTTTGTAGAAAATAAGCTATCGGAATCACAACAAGGCGATAAGATTAACCACTTTTCATCAACATCATCGATGATCAACGCAGCTATCGCAACAAGCTTGAAAAAAAAGACTCAAGGACGTCTATTTGTAGTATTTCCGCACGATGATGAGGTACGCCTAAGAGAGAAGGACTTTCGGTACTTTCTTGATGAGAATGTATGCTATCTTGAAAACACTGGCTCTGATATTGGACGCAATGCAGAGATCACCAAAAAATACATTGAGAACATCAGGAAGTTTGTAAAGAACAAGGATGGAATAATCCTTTTAAGCCTCTGGACTCTATCATCGTACTTTCCGCGTCTTAAGAGCTCAAACTCACTCGAATACACGCTAAAAGTGGGAGATATACTGAGTTTTGAAAAGCTATCCGAAGTGCTATTAAAGGATGAGTATATCAAGACTATTAAGGTTCAGGATGAGGGTGAGTTTGCCCTAAGAGGTGAGGTTGTAGACATATTTCCCTTCGGCTTTAAGAAGCCTGTGAGGATATACCTAAACTTTGATAAAATCGAGAGGATGTCCACTTTCGATGTGATGGCTCAGTGCATCAAAAAGGATGATAATCCGCTTCAAAACCTCAAGATTGAGGCGTACAACCTCAGGGATGAAAACGACGATGAAAAGATCGAATACGGCTTTTTAACAGATCAATTTACACAAGATGATGCGTTCCTATTCATCGGCGAGGAGAAACTTAAGGAGTCGTGGAAGCACATAGTAAACAGGGCAAAAGACACATACCGTGAATACTACAAGGAGGGCGTGAGTAAAACATTTGAGGAGATCCTTCCGCCTCTTGATGAGACCTTTAAAAACATCAGCAACAACAGAAAGTTCGTAGTTAACGACATTGTAAATCCAAACGTGGATAGCATATCGTTTCACGTTGACGGTCCACGTTCGTACTTTGGTGCATTCAACATGTTCAAGGATGAGCTCAAGGCGCTTGAAAAGTCAGGATGGAGCTCGTATATCTTTGCAAGCGGAATGCTTCAGAAAGCGCGATTTGAGAGCATGCTGTTTGGCTCTGATGGCGAGAAAAAACAGGATGAGTACAAACACACTACTATCATCAACGGTGACATTTCAGAGGGTTTCTCGATCAGTGAGATTAAGCTCATTGTGTTTTCTGATGAGGAGATATTCAAAAGGCGCAACTTTGTAAAGAACACGCTATCAAAGATAGAGACGTCCCCGATTGACTCATTTATTGAGTTAAAAGAGGGCGACCTTGTTGTACATATCAACTACGGTATTGCGCGCTTCATCGCACTTGAACGTATCGAGGTTCAGGGTACAAAGCGCGATTACATCAAACTTGAGTTCAAGGACGAGGAGTTCTATTACGTTCCGATTCAGATGGCTAACATGGTACACCGCTATGTTGGAAATCAGGATAAGGCGGAACTTTCATCGCTCTCGTCAAAGTCGTGGTCGCAGAAGAAGGAGAAGGCACGCCAGAATGCGGAGAAGTTTGCAGAGGATCTAATTGAGCTCTATGCAAAGCGTAAGGAGAGCCGTGCCTTTGCTCACTCTCGCGACACTGAGTGGCAACATATCTTTGAGGCGGGATTCTGCTATCCTGAAACGCCAGATCAGCTTGAGGCAATCTCAGATGTCAAGAGGGATATGGAAGCCCCTACGATCATGGATAGATTAATCTGTGGCGATGTGGGATACGGAAAGACTGAGGTTGCATTCCGAGCAGCGTTTAAGGCCATTATGAGCGGAAAACAGGTTGCCTTTATCGCTCCTACAACTATTCTTGCTCATCAGCATTATAAAAACTTTAAGGAGAGAGTTGAAAACTTCCCTATCACAGTGAAAGAGGTGTCTAGAACCGTTCCACAAAAGGAGCTTAAGAATACAATAAAGGCGCTTGAGAGCGGCGAGGTTGATATCGCATTTGGAACGCACAGGCTGCTTCAGAAAGATATTAAATTCAAGAATCTTGGACTTCTTGTGATCGATGAGGAACAGCGCTTTGGAGTTAAAGACAAAGAGAAGATCAAGAACATGAAGACTAACGTGGATGCATTATCGATGTCTGCAACTCCAATTCCACGTACGCTATACATGAGCCTTCTCAAGATCCGTGACATTTCTATGCTGAAAACTGCCCCAATTGACAGGCATAGCGTGGTTACATACATCGGCGAATATGAAAAAGGGCTTGTGAAGTCAGCAATAGAACGTGAGCTTTCGCGCGGCGGTCAGGTTTACTACCTTCATAACCGAGTTGAAGACATACGTGAGACGCTAAGCTACATCAGGGCGCTGATTCCAGGTGCCATTGTGGAGATGGCTCACGGCAAAATGAACATAGATGAACTTGAGGATGTGATGGATACCTTCGTTAAAGGGGGTATACAGATTCTCGTAAGCACAACTATTATCGAAAACGGTATAGACATCCCACTTGCAAATACACTGATTGTAGACAACGCTCTAATCTATGGATCCTCACAGCTTTATCAGCTTAGAGGCCGTGTGGGTAGGTCAACCCGTCAGGCATACGCGTATTTCTTCTACAAAAACGAGAAGAGTATGAGCGATGATGCTGTTGAAAGGCTCCGTGTGCTTTCTGAGAATACAGAGCTCGGATCCGGATTCAAAGTTGCCATGCGAGACATGGAAATCAGAGGAGGCGGCAATATTCTTGGCAAGGAGCAAAGTGGCTTTGTCTCCGATGTTGGACTCGATTTGTATATCAGATTGCTTGATGAAAGCGTTAAACGTCTTGAGGGACAGAGTGAGGATAACGATGAGGTTTACGTTGATATCAATGCATCCTCGTTCATCCCGGATACGTATGTGAACTCATCGATGTTGAAGTTTGAAATATACAAAAAGATCGCCTCGTGTTACTCAGAGGAGGAGTATGAATCCATAGTCAGCTCAATTACAGACAGGTATGGAAATCCGTCTGAGGAGGTGCTCTCGCTCTTCTACATCGCCAAGCTTAAGATACTCTGTAAGAAGCTGTTTATATCATCGGTGACCGAAAAGAACGATATTGTAAAAGTGGAGTTCAGCAAGGTATCAAAGGTGGATTTGAGCCGATTTTTCACGCTTATGAATACATCGGGGGGCGCTGTGATGCTAAATCCGCGTGACCCAAAATCGATATTGATTAAAACTTCTGGAATTCGCCCTGAAGATAAGGCGCTGTTCATAGTTGAAAAGCTAAGTAGACTCTAAAGGTGCCGATTGGATTCGAACCAACGCATAAGGGTTTTGCAGACCCGTCCCTTACCACTTGGGTACGGCACCGTTCTCAAAAATGTTATATAAATTGAAAAAGAAAATCAAGTGAGATACTATTAGATTATGGAAAAATTAGTAAACATAAAATTAGGTTCAAACGAGAACAGCATTATAATTGTGGATCAGAGGGCATTGCCACTCGACCTCAAATATATGGAAATCACGAACAAGGAAGAGGCATTCTTCGCAATTGAGTCGCTTGCGGTGAGAGGCGCTCCGGCTATCGGTATATTTGCAGGATATGCAATGTACGTTCTTTCAAAAGACATCGTTAAGAATGCAAAGGATGAAAAGAGCGCTAAGGATGCACTCAGGGAGCTTGCCGATTACCTCAACTCATCTCGTCCAACCGCTGTTAATCTTCACTACGTACTCGAGAGAGTGATGGCAAGAATCAAGGATGTATCTAAAGATGAGATAGTCGCGACACTTAAGGATGAGGCTGTTAAGGTACACAACGAGGATAAGGCTATGTGTAAAGCCATAAGCGAGTACGGGCTTACACTTCTTAAAGACGGCATGGGTGTGATCACGCACTGTAACGCAGGTCCACTTGCAACAAGCGAGTACGGAACGGCACAGGGGCCACTCATCATGAGTAAGGAGAGAGGGCTCAACATCAGAGTGTATGCAGATGAGACTCGCCCACTACTTCAGGGTGCGCGCCTCACAAGCTTTGAGCTTCATAATGCAGGTGTCGATGTAACGCTAATCTGCGACAACATGGCAAGTCTTGTGATGAAGAAGGGACTGATCGATATCGCATTTGTGGGTGCAGACAGAATCGCAGCAAACGGTGACTTTGCAAACAAGATTGGAACAAGTGGAGTTGCTATCCTTGCCAAGCATTATAACATTCCATTCTATACATTCGCTCCATCATCAACAATCGATTTATCATGCGCAACAGGGGAGGACATCGTCATTGAAGAGCGTAGCGGTGATGAGATTGCAGAGAAGTTCTACGCACACCGCATGGCACCAAAGGGAATTAAGACGTTCAACCCGGCATTCGACGTAACAGACCATAGCCTACTTGCAGGAATCGTGACTGAAAAGGGTATCATCAGACCACCATTTGACGTTAACCTAAAGAAGCTCTTTGGATAATAGCGTGGGTATTAAAGAGCGCATTCTCTATGAGGATAACCACATTTTAATCATCAATAAACTCTCAGGCGAGCTTGTACAGGGCGACAAGACTGGCGATGAGAGTTTACTTGAAGTGCTTAAGGCGTACATCAAAGAGCGTGACAAGAAGGAAGGAAACGTATTCTTAGGACTCTGCCATAGAATCGATCGCCCAACATCTGGAATAGTAATCTATGCAAAGACGAGTAAGAGCCTTTCGCGCCTCTCTTTGATGTTCCAGAAGGGCGAGGTTCATAAGACGTACCTTGCGCTTGTTGATAACCTTGTTGGTGGAAGCGAAAACGGCGATGAGGTCACGCTTGAGGATTATATTTACAGAAATTCAAAGCTCAATAAGTCGTTTGTAGTTGATAAGAGTCATGAGGGGGCAAAGAGTGCAAAGATGACAGTGCGCCTCATAAAGCGTACCAAAACATATTTTCTATACAGCATAAGGCTATTTACAGGAAGGCATCATCAGATTAGAGCTCAGCTTCAAAAGCGTGGCGTTCACATCAAGGGCGATTTAAAGTATGGCGCTAAACGCTCGAATGAGGATGGATCGATCTGCCTCTGCTCATCAAAAGTTGAGTTCATCCACCCTGTATCCAGAAAGCCAATCGTTGTTGAATGTACGCCAGATTGGTATACGAATGTAAGCTTGTAGCTATACGAATGTGAGTCAGTGGACTATACATTTGTTTAGATTTTGTCAATTGAAATAATCAGACAAAAAAAGTACAATAAATCGCATGAATATATTATTAACAAACGACGACGGAATTTACGCAAAAGGACTAAGAACACTTTATAACAGATTGAAGAAAGATGGACACAATGTTGGGATTTCAGCACCATACACAAATCAGAGTGCAAAAAGTCAGAGCATCAACATTAAGGCAGACTACACTGTTCATCAGGATAGCAAGTATGAATTTGGCGTTGAGGGAACTCCTGCAGACAGCGTTCTATTCATGTTGTTCTCAGGTAATTTTAACTCATTTCATCCGGATGTGATCATCTCTGGCATCAACTTTGGTTATAATGTGTCATCAGACATTTTATACAGCGGTACCTGTGGCGCGGCATCAGAGGCTGCAATGAACGGTTACAAGTCGATCGCTGTGTCTGCATCATCAGAGGATGATTCATCGCTTGAGAAGGCTGCAGAATTTGTCGCAAAGAACATTGAGGAGCTTGTAAAGCACGTGGAGAAGTACACGTACATGAGTATCAACGTGCCTGTAAATAGCGATAGCGTCGCGTGGGAGCCATGCAGGCTTACCTATTTTGCACACTGTAATAAAATCGTAGAGGGCGAATCTGTAGAGAAGCAGATCACCATCTATCACAACGTAATCTTTGACGAAAGGGACTACAAAGACGTGGTAAAGGAAGATCGCAAGGAAGAGGCCGACCTTAAGAGCGACTGCGAGGTAGTTGGAGAAGGAAAGATCTCCGTAAGCCTTGTAAGCGTTGTGCCACGCACATTCTCGTCGAAACTTGTTGGAATGAAACTCAGATAATGATTATTTATAAGGCAGGCGAATTTGAAGGGACTCTTGATGAACTCAGAGAAGGAATCAGAGCGCGCCAAATCGACCTATACAAGGTGCCGCTTGCAGAGATTACAGAACAGTTTATTGAAACTCTAAACAAGCTAAAGAGGGCAATGCCACTTGCAGACCTCTCATCGTTCTACCTTGCGCTTGCATATCTTTTGTGGCTCAAGAGCAGGCTGCTGTTACCAGGTCTTCCTGGGGATGATGACGATGAGGACATCGATATGAGGGATAAGCTTGTCGATGCGCTTGAAAAGCTCAGATTCAGTAAGTACATGGTGCTACTCTCTGAGTATAAGGAACAGCATGCTCTTGAACTCAACAGACGTGATGTACTCTTCAGACTTCCGCTAACATCTGAGGATCTATTTAAGGATGCCACAGTGGATACGCTTGCAAAGACCTTCTACGCTCTTATGAGAAGGGCAACAGAGCGCGAGGAAGTAAAGCTTCAAAAAAATGGCACAGCGGATGTAGATCCAACATCAATTCTAAATCCATACGAGGCTGTAACGGTAAACGAAAAGTACGCGCTACTTCTTGAGTTCTTTGAGGAAAAGACTAAGGTGCTGTTTACAGAGCTCTGTAAGAACGTTATGAGCAGGGATCACATCGTATGTGCATTTTTTGCAACGATTGATGCCATCGCCGATAAGAAAGCAACAGTGGAACTTATTGATAACGAAAACGACTTCTACCTTGTTAAGAAGGAAGTGGTGGTGGATGATGCCAACGCCGATGAAGGAGACAGGGAATACGACCGCTTTATCGAGAGCGAGATGGAGAGGGAATTCCACGAAGATGCAAAATCTGAATATGATGAGGATGAGTAATTATGACAAATAAACCAAAAACGCTATCAACAACATCAGCTGTTATCGAGTGCATACTCTTTTTGGAAAACAGAACATTAAGCATTGGTGAGATAGCACGCTTGTCTCACATCAGCGAAGACAGGGTTCAGGTATCCCTTGATGAGATAAAAGTTGCCCTTGATGAGGCATCACATGGAATCGTTCTTGAAAAGAGCGAGGAAGGATACCAGTTTGTTCCACGTACTACGCTATATGAACGCCTCAAACGAACATACGGAAAGAAGGTGGATACTCGCCTTTCAAGAGCCGCAATTGAAACGCTTACAATTATTGCATACAACCAGCCTGTTAAGAGACGTGAAATCGACAACATCAGAGGCACAAACTCAGAGGATATTGTTAAGCGCCTAAGGGAGCTTGAATACATCAAAATTATCGATAAAACAGACGAGCCAGGACACCCTGCACGCTACGGAACCACACGTAAGTTCCTCTATGATTTCAACCTCAATTCAATTGCTGACCTTCCACGTCTTGATGAGGAGGATAGCGAGCGCTTTGAGGAGTTCGATGAGTATGGAAACGTGCTTACAGGTGCAGAGATTAAACGCCGTATGCGTATCGAAAACGACGAAATTGTTGATGATAGCGCACCTAAAATGGGCTCAAATGAAGAGTTGTTAGTAATCGATGAAACTGAGAATAAAGAGGCGCCTGACAATAAGAGTGATGCTGAACACAAGCCTGAGGCGCTTCTAATCAAGCACCAGAAAAACTACGCTGAGAGCAAAGAAAATGATGAAAACAACGACTTTGCCGATGGCTTTGAGAATGATGAGGATGCAAAAGACGCATCGGATAGTGACGAACGTGAACCTGATAGCGAGGATGATGAAGACCGTGGCCTTAACATCAACTTAGATCAACTAGACCTATTTGGAGACGGTAACGACGATGAAGAGTGACGCAAGAATACGTATTAACGCATACATCGCTGCATCAACATCCCTTTCGCGCCGTGCTAGCGACAAGGCAATCGAGGACAAGCGCGTATTACTCAACGGTGCAATCGCAACCCTCGGTGACAGAGTAGGCGTAAACGACATAGTAACCCTTGATGGCGTTACAATCGAACCATACGAGAAACATACAACATACGCTCTTAATAAGCCAAAAGGCTACGTATGCTCAAACGATGACCCGCACGCAAAGCACTTTGCACGCTCACTCGTAAAGGTGCCAGAGCAGGAACGTCTCCACTCGATCGGACGGCTTGATAAGGAAAGCGAGGGGCTCATCCTATTCACCACAGACGGATATCTTACAGAGCGTATCACGCATCCACGTAATCACATTGAGAAGGAATACTACGTAAAAGCCACAAATCAGATTACACCACGCGATATCAAGGCACTCAGGTCTGGTATCATCGACAAGGGCGAAAAACTCCGCGTTAAAAGCGTCGAGCTCATGTCTAATAAGGAAGCCCTCCTTGTGCTTGAGGAAGGCAAGAATCGCGAAATTAGGCGCATGTTTGACTCACTCGAAAATCCCGTTCTTAAGCTTGTCAGGCTGCGTATTGGTGGTTACTCGATGCCATCTAATTTACCGCAGGGATCGTATGTCAGGCTCACTGACTCGGATCTTGCCAATTTAACTAAGAAAATAGATTAGAATATTAATAACACCACTGGACAGGTTGAATACTCTAGGCAATTCGTAGCCTCTAATATTCACTAATTCAGTGGTTTTTTTATCAGATGACATACTCTGAGAGGAATAGTTGTCTAGATTATTCCTGGATGGCACTGCGAGTTTAAGGCTCAGGTCAGGAATAGCACATACCTGCGAGTTTGAGCGATTATTATTGGATGATACGTACCTAGCGAGTTTGAGAGATTATTATTGGATGATACGCATCTAGTGATTTTAAGACTCGGGATGGCACTGTGAGTTTGATATTCGGGATGAATAACGAGGAAGCAAACCTAGCCCTAACGCAGGACATACCTTTGTGGTAGGCCAAGTGGGCTATGGTGCAGGTGACAAAGTTAGACGCCCGAGATCAAACGAGCCCGCAGATTCAACGAGCAAAAAAAATTGGCATGAAATTTGCATGTAATAGATTAATGTACGAGTTAATGTACGAGAAAAATGGGAGGAACAGCTTATGAACAACAACAATTACTACAACAATAATACAAACGAGGAGCAGTCGCCACTACAGCGCTTCTGCCGCAACCTAACAGAGGAGGCACGTAAGGGAAAGCTCGACCCTGTGATCGGACGAAACGATGAGATTCGCCGTGTGATAGAGGTGCTATCAAGACGTACTAAAAACAACCCAGTGCTGATCGGTGAACCGGGAGTTGGTAAAACCGCAGTTGTTGAAGGATTATCGCTTCGTATCGCATCAGGAGACGTGAGTGACTCACTTAAGGATAAGGATATCATGGCGCTTGATATGGGTGCACTTGTGGCAGGAGCAAAGTACCAGGGCGAGTTTGAGGAGAGACTCAAGGGCGTGATTAATGCCGTTCAGGAATCGGATGGTAAAATCATACTCTTCATTGATGAACTTCACACAATAGTTGGCGCCGGAGCTGCAGGCTCAGGAGGACAGGGCGCAAGCGATTTACTCAAGCCTGCCCTTGCAAGAGGCACCCTACATGCAATCGGTGCAACAACGCTTGATGAATACAGAAAATATATCGAAAAGGACAAAGCGCTTGAGAGACGTTTCCAGCCGGTTTATACAGGTGAGCCTAGCGTTGAGGATAGCATAGCCATACTTAGAGGCCTTAAAGAGAAGTATGAAGTGCACCACGGTGTTAGAATCACAGACGAGGCTATTATCGCTGCTGTAACACTATCAGAACGCTACATTACAAACAGATTCTTACCGGATAAGGCAATAGACCTTGTTGATGAGGCTGCAAGTAAGCTTAAGATTGAACTTGAAAGCCAGCCGTCTGAACTTGACAGCGCAGAGCGTAAACTACTGCTCCTATCAATCGAGAAACAGGCGCTATCAAAAGAGAAGGATGAAAAGTCAAAAGAGAAGATGAAGAAACTCGAGAGCGACATCGAGGAATGCACCAAGAACCGCGATGAACTTAAGGCAAAGTGGCTTGAGGAGAAAGAGGTGATTTCATCAATCCAGAAGGCTAAAAAACGCTTAGATGAGCTCAAAACAGAAGAGAATATCGCCATGAGAGACGGTGAACTATCAAAGGCTGCAGAGATAAAGTACGCCAAGATGCCAAAGGCAGAGGAAGAGCTTAAAACCTTAAGTGACAAGATGAAAAAGCAGGGTCACGGTGCGCTTTTAAGGGAGGAGGTGCGCGAGGATGATATTGCAGAGGTAGTGGCAGCATGGACTGGCATTCCTGTATCAAAGATGCTCTCATCTGAGAAAGAGAAGTACATCAAGCTTGAGGAGATTCTAAAAGCGCAGGTTGTGGGGCAGGATGAGGCCATAAAGAGCGTCGCTAATGCAATCAGACGTAATAAAGCAGGCGTGAGCGATGGAAATAGACCTATGGGTACATTCCTATTCCTCGGTCCTACAGGAGTTGGTAAGACTTACCTTGCAGAGACGCTTGCTGAATTCCTGTTCAATACCAAAAAGGCACTTACGGTAATCGATATGAGCGAGTACATGGAAAAGCACTCAGTCTCAAGGCTTATCGGTGCGCCTCCAGGATATGTGGGATATGAGGAAGGCGGTCAGCTTACAGAAGTGGTGAGAAGACGCCCATACTCTGTGATCCTCTTTGATGAGATTGAAAAAGCCCATAGCGACGTGTTTAACCTGTTTTTACAGCTGTTTGACGAGGGAAGACTCACAGACGGTCAGGGAAGAACAGTTGACTTTACCAACACAATCATCATCATGACGAGCAACCTTGGAAGCAGTGAAATACTTGAGGCTGCAAACGAAACGGATGCAAGAAACGCAGTTCTTGAAGAGGTAACAAGGGCGTTTAAGCCTGAGTTAATCAACAGAATCGATTCGATTGTAGTCTTCAACAGATTACACGAGAAGGAGCTTTCTGAGATCGTTAACTTACAGCTTGAAAAGCTTAAGGCAAGGCTTCTTTCGAAGAACATCGAGATTTCGTGGAACGAGAGCGTAAACAAGGCCATCCTTTCATCAGGACTCGACCTTGAATATGGAGCACGCCCGATTAAAAGGGCAATACAGAACCTTGTTGAGAACCCGCTTGCCACAGCCATTGTAAGCGATGAGGTGTCGGACGGGGATAAGGTTAAACTCTCATACACCAAAAACGGTCTTAAGATCGATAAATAAAACAGAAGGGGTGCAAGGGCGACTTTGCGCTCCTTTTTATTGAAAAGAATGCAATTCTATGGTAGTGTAAAAACATAAGGTGTTTTGAGGAAGGTTATGAGCAGAAAAATTACAACAATACTAATTGTACTATTAGTTGCATTAACAGTTTTCGGAGCAAGAAACAAAAACAAGGAGATTAAAAGCAATATGAGTAACAGCATCACAAAAGACGGAATGTACGCAGTAATATCAACAGACAAGGGCGACATCACACTTGAGCTTGAATATAAGAAATGCCCAATGACAGTGATGAACTTTGTAGGACTTGCAGAGGGTAAGTTCAGCGTAACAAAGGGGAAGCCATTCTACGATGGACTTAAGTTCCACAGGGTTATTCCAAACTTCATGATTCAGGGAGGCGACCCAAAGGGTAACGGAACAGGAGGCCCAGGGTATAAATTCCCAGATGAATTTGATAAGACTCTACGCCACGACGGACCTGGAGTGCTCTCAATGGCAAACGCAGGGCCTGGAACAAACGGAAGCCAGTTCTTCATCACACACGTATCAACTCCATGGCTTGATGACCATCACACAGTATTTGGCCGCGTGATTGAGGGGCAGAGCGTTGTGGATTCAATCGTGCAGGGTGACACCATAAAGAGCATTCGCATTGTCAGAGTTGGTAAGGATGCAGAGAGCTTTGAAGTGAGCGATAAGGCATTCGAAAGGGTAAAGCTTGAGGTAGAGAAGAAAGAAGAGGAAAAGCTTAGGAAGGAGCAGGAAGAGCAGATTAACGCAATCAAGGCACAGTATCCAAACGCTGAAAAGACCGCATCAGGACTCATGTATGTGATCACAAAAGAAGGCAGTGGAGATGCTCATCCAAAGATGGGTACTACAGTCAAAGTACACTACGAAGGACGCCTACTTGACGGCACAGTATTCGATTCAAGTATCAAGAGAGGCGAGCCACTATCGTTCCGCCTTGGTGAGGTGATTGAGGGATGGAACGAAGGCCTACAGCTTATGAAGAAGGGCGAGCACCGCACGCTTATTATTCCACCAGATCTTGGATACGGCAAGAACGGAGTCCCAGGCGTGATTCCAGGGTCAAGCTGGCTTGTATTCGACGTACAATTATTAGACTTCTAATTGGAGACATCTAAGGTTAAATTTATGGAAACAGAGAATTCAGTTTTAGTCGTTGTAGACATGCAGAACGATTTTGTATACGGCGCTTTAGGATCAGAGGACGCGAGGGCGATCGTTCCCGCGGTTGTAGATAGAGTTAAGAACTTTAAGGGGAGCGTGGTATTCACTATGGATACCCACTCCTCAGATTACCTTCAAACTGAGGAAGGAAGGATGCTACCTGTAGTTCACTGCGTAAAGGGCGAGGATGGACACAAGATCATTGCGGAGCTTAATGAGTATACAAAGGGTCAAAAAGTGATAGAAAAGCCCACGTTTGGATCCGTAGAACTCGGTGAGTATTTACTTAAGCTTAACGCATCAAAACCCATCGATAAGATCTATTTTGTAGGCCTATGTACAGACATCTGCGTTGTATCAAACGTGCTACTTGCAAGGGCATTTTTAAAGGATGTTCCTCTCTATGTCGAGAAGGATCTTACAGCAGGAACAAGCGATGAGAATTACAATGCATCCCTTGCTGTGATGAGGTCATGCCTTGTAAACATCGAGTAAGGCTAGGATTAATCTGCAAATACAGAAATCAGTCAATTTTAAACGTCAAACGATGGTAAGGTGTATAGCCGTACCTTTTTATTTTATCAATGTGATCGGCAGTTCCGTATCCCTTATGCTTTTCAAAGCCGTAGAGAGGGTAGCGGTGAGAGAGAAGCTTCATGAACTTGTCACGCTCTGTCTTTGCAAGGATGCTTGCTGCCATTATCTCAGGAATTTTACTGTCGCCCTTCACAATGGCTTCAACGGTTATTCTATTTTGCGAAAACAATGGGTTATCCATCTCTTTTAGAAATGTTGGAATGCGATTGCCATCAACCATAAAGTGTAGGTTTTTAATATCAGTTTTTTGAAGTAGTACGTCTGTGGCTCTCTCCATTGCAAGAAAGGTTGCGTTTAGGATGTTTATAGAGTCTATGGTTTTATTGTCAACAAATCCGATGCCCCAGATTGCCTTTCCCTTTATGATTGGAGTAAGTTCATCCCGCTTCTTTTCGCTGAGCTTCTTACTGTCGTTAAGACCGTCTATCATAACGCCCTCGGGGAGGATAACAGCGGCTGCCACAACAGGACCTGCAAGCGGACCTCTTCCTGCCTCATCTATACCAACTATAACTGATTTACCCATTTCTTTTACGCTAATGTTAAATCTCCAATTATTCAATGTCGTTTGTGAATTTTCTTTATTTTTTGCACTTACGCTGATGAATGACGACATGATTCAACCAAATAAATCACTATGAGAACCAGTTCGTGTTAAAGTCAATATCAATTGTTTATTGTCTATTTTATATATAAGAAGCCAATCAGGTTGAATGTGACATTCTCGATATCCTTTGAAATTACCTGTCAATTCATGATCCTTGTATTTTTCATCAAGTTTTTGACAAGATGCAAGCTTATTCACGACCTCGCTTATTAAATTCATATTATACTTTCTTTTCATTAACAATTTAAGGTCTTTACGAAAAGAACTAGTCTGTTTAATTTCAAGCATCAATTAACTTCCTTGAGAATCTCTTCAAAGGAAGAATAACCTTTATAATTTTCTGGATGGGTTAATATCTCCTCTGTTTCCCTCATTGCCGCCAAGGTTTTAGCATTTGGAATTTCTGCAGTGAGCTCAAAAGGGATTCTTCTTTCACGTCCTATTCTCTTCAAGTAGATATTGATTGCCGATGAAAGAGAGATTCCTATGTCTTTACATACATTTTCAGCTTCTTTTTTAACATTATCATCAATTCTTATAGAAATTTGGCTCATATCCTCACCTCTTAATTAATTTTAAGAAATAGAGTAGAAAATGTAAAGCAATTGTATATCATAATCCTATACAAGCATTTTATCAAGCAAAGGAGGCGTTCTGAACATGGCTGAGATGATAAGCGTTAAGGCATACATCTCTCAAATACCCAAAATTGCCTATATCCTCAACAGCTTTGGGAACGCCTGCAACAAGGCGCTGAGTTCGAAGTGATGTTATTCGTTAAAAAGCCTAGATTGCACAATTAAATCGATATCTCAGCGTGTTTATTGGAGCAAGTTCATCCCATTTCTTTTACGCTAATATTAAATCTCCAATTATTCAATGCCGTTTGTGAATTTTCTTTATTTTTTGCACTTTATCAAGTATAATTATGTGAAGGGGTTGGGATACCCTTTATTCTTAAAATAGGAGGTGCATAATGGCACGTTTTACATTACCTAGAGACGTTTATCACGGAAAAGGAGCACTTGAAGCATTAAAGACATTCAAGGGCAAAAAGGCTATGATCTGTGTCGGTGGTGGTTCAATGAAGAGATTTGGATTCCTCGACAGAGCAGAGCAATACCTCAAAGAAGCAGGCATGGAAGTTGAGATTTTCAGCGGTATTGAATCAGATCCATCAGTAGACACAGTCATGAAAGGAGCAGAGGCTATGCTAAAGTTCGAACCAGACTGGATTGTTGCAATCGGTGGTGGTTCGCCAATCGACGCTGCAAAAGCAATGTGGATTAAATATGAATATCCAGAGACAACATTTGAGGATATGTGTGTTGTATTTGGACTTCCAAAACTCAGAAAGAAGGCACACTTCTGCGCAATTTCATCAACATCAGGAACAGCAACAGAAGTAACAGCATTCTCAGTTATCACAGACTACAAGAAGGGAATTAAATATCCACTTGCAGACTTTGAGATCACACCAGATGTAGCAATCGTAGATCCAGAGCTTGCAGAGACAATGCCAAAGAAGCTTGTTGCACACACAGGTATGGATGCAATGACTCACAGCATCGAAGCATACGTATCAACGGCAAACTGCAACTACACAGACGCTCTTGCTCTATACTCAATCAAAATGATTCAGGACGACCTAATCGCATCATACAACGATGATATGGCAGCACGCGACAGAATGCACGATGCTCAGTGTATGGCTGGTATGGCATTCTCAAATGCACTTCTTGGTATCGTACACTCTATGGCTCATAAGACTGGCGCAGCATTCGCAGATTACGGTGCACACATCATCCACGGCGCTGCAAACGCAATGTACCTTCCAAAGGTAATCGCATTCAACGCAAAGGATAAGACAGCAGCAATCAGATATGCTCGCATCGCTGACTACATGGGACTCGGCGGTTACTCAACAAGCGAGAAAGTAGCTGCTCTAATCAAGGCTCTAAGAGACATGAACACACAGCTTAACATTCCACAGTGCATTAAGAACTATGGCGCAGACAGCTATCCATGTGGCGAGGGCTTTATACCAGAGAGCGTATTCCTTGAAAGAGTACACGACATCGCTGTGAACGCTGTTGGAGACGCATGTACAGGAAGTAACCCACGTCAGCCATCAGTAGAGGAGATGGAAAAACTTCTTAAATGTTGTTACTACGATACAGAAGTTGACTTTTAATGGAATCACTTCGTGAACTTTACCTTATAGGTTATGGGCCGTCGTCGTCGCATACAATGGGTCCCTACAGGGCAAGCGAGATGTTTCTTGACATCTGCCCCGATGCAGACAGCTATACGGCTCATCTATACGGGAGTTTAGCTCTAACAGGTAAGGGTCACTTTACAGATAGGGCTATAGAGAAGTGCTTTAAAGAACATTCAAAGAATGTCCACATAGAATGGCATCCTGACAAAACTAAACCACGCCACCCAAATGCGCTTACTATTGTAGGCTACGATAAGAAAAACAATGTGATTAAAGAGGAGACCTACTACAGCGTAGGCGGTGGCAAGGTTGTCAGAGGCGATGAGAGCTTTGAAGGCGTAGACGTCTATGGTCCTGAGTTCTCATCAATGAAAAAGATACTCGAATACTGTGAGAGCGAAGGTATGTCCATCTGGGAGATCCCAATACAGAAGGAAGGAATGGG
This sequence comes from uncultured Spirochaetaceae bacterium, assembly GCA_945910645.1. Taxonomy (GTDB): domain Bacteria; phylum Spirochaetota; class Spirochaetia; order Sphaerochaetales; family Sphaerochaetaceae; genus UBA9848. The sequence continues at coordinate 36,328 of CAMDZB010000005.1, forward strand.
CATCTTCGACTACATGGGTGAAGTATGGGATGCAATGTGTGAATCCATAGAGCGCGGTCTTGAGGATGAAGGCGTGCTTCCAGGTGGCTTAAAGCTTTCGAAAAAGGCCGCACGTTACTATGCTCATGCGCAATCGTTCACATCCACGTTAAGCTCAGAAGGACTATGCATGTCGTATGCGTTTGCAGTATCAGAGCAGAACGCTCAGCTTGGCAAGGTGGTAACAGCACCGACCTGTGGAAGTTCAGGAGTTCTTCCTGCAACTTTATATTATCTTCAGAAGAATCATAAATTCCCACGTGCAAAGATACAGAGAGCGCTTCTTACAGCAGGCGTTGTTGGCAATATCATCAAGATGAACGGATCGATAAGCGGTGCAGAAGTCGGATGCCAGGGTGAGGTGGGATCTGCATGTGCTATGGCAGGAGCGGCAGCAACAGGACTTCTTGGCGGGTCAATCTACCAGGTTGAGTATGCCGCGGAGATGGGGCTTGAACACCACTTGGGGCTCACCTGCGACCCAATGCTCGGGCTCGTACAGGTGCCGTGTATCGAGAGAAATGCGCTTGCTGCCCTCAGAGCTCTTGATCACACCACGCTTGCTATCCTTTCGGATGGAAGACACATGGTAAGCTTTGATGAGGTAATCGAGGTTATGATGGAAACGGGTAAGAACCTTCCGTCGATCTTCAGAGAAACAGCACTTGGAGGACTAGCAGCACTTAGAAGTCCAAACAAAATATAAAGGAATAAAATGAGACGTACAGACAAAGAAGTAACAGACAGAAATGAAATCATCAGCATCATCAAAAAGTGCGACGTATGCCGCCTAGGCTTAAACGACAAGGACGTTCCATACATCCTTCCGCTTAACTTTGGCGTTGACGAAGAAGACGGCAATGTGATCCTGATATTCCATAGCGCGCTTGAGGGTAAAAAGGTTGAACTTTTAAAGAATCAAAAAGTAGTCTCCTTTGAAATGGACAGAGGCCACGAGCTTCAATACATCGCCGAGAAAGGCTACTGCACCATGATGTTCGAAAGCGTTATGGGGAAGGGTGAGGTGTTCTTCTACGAGCCTAAGGATGTGATGACTGCCCTACAGATCATGATGGATAAGTATCATCCGCTATCTGAAGAAGAGAAGGCAAAAATGTCTAACCCTCACACTTACTTTAATCCTGCAGCGATCCCAAGAACTCTAGTCTACGGGGTAAAAGTAGACATGGATTCGCTTACAGCAAAGCGAAAGTATTAAATAATTTACCATTGATCAATCCTCGCTAATTTAAAAAAAAATTGTAATTTTGTATCATAAATACGTTATGAAAAAAGATTTACTAAAAACAAACAATTTTATTGATACATTTGACTATCATCTTAAATACACACTTGCGAGCGACAAAGACAGACGAACAAACGAGTACAATCTTGAGGCTATCTCGCTCACGATTAAAGAAAGGATAATCGACATCTGGAGCGAAACCATCGCACGCTACAGAAAAAATAAGGTAAAGAGAGTATGCTACCTCTCGCTTGAATTCCTTATGGGGCGCCTCCTTACAAACAACCTAATCAACCTCGGCATGTACGAAGAGGTAAAAGAAGCGATGAAGAAGGAAGGCCTCGACTTTGACCAGATCATCGAAAGCGAAAAGGATGCAGGACTCGGAAACGGAGGGTTAGGACGCCTTGCTGCATGCTTTCTTGATTCGCTCTCAAGCCTGAACTACCCAGCAATCGGATACGGAATAAGATACAACTACGGCATATTCCGTCAAGAGATCGAAAACGGCTATCAGAAGGAACAGCCAGACGACTGGATGATTCACGGCTCATCGCTATGGGAAATCCCGCGTGACGAGATCAAGTATCCTGTGATGTTCGGCGGCTCTGTATACTCAACTAACGTTAACGGCAAGCTCAAGTTCGTATGGAATCCACAGGAGACAGTACTCGGAATGGCATACGATGTTCCACTTGTAGGTTACGGCTCAAAAACAGTCAATACACTGCGTCTTTGGAGTGCAAAAGCACGCGATGAGTTCGATTTCAGCGAGTTTAACGACGGCGACTATACCGAGGCTGTACGTAAGAAGATCACAGCGGAGAACATCTCACAGGTGCTCTATCCAAACGATACGCTCTACATGGGCAAGGTGCTTCGTCTAAAGCAGCAGTACTTCTTTGTGTCATGTTCGCTTCAAGACATACTTGCACGCTACAAGAGGGAGTTCGGAAACGACTTTAGTAAGCTTCCAAATGCAGATGCTATTCAGCTTAATGATACGCATCCGAGCATTGCAATTGCAGAGATGATGCGCCTACTTGTAGACAATGAAGGGCTCCCATGGGATGATGCGTGGGATATCACTACAAAGGTGTTCTCGTACACTAACCACACATTGCTTCCTGAGGCTCTCGAGAAGTGGGGACTAGATCTCTTCTCATCCGTGCTTCCACGCCATATCGACATCATCTACGAGATCAACAAGCGCTTCCTTGAGAAGGCTGTTCCACGCCTCTCAGGGGATGTTGATGCAATCAGAAAGGTGAGCATCATTGAGGAGTCAAATCCAAAGAATATCCGCATGGCTAATCTTGCGATTATCGGATCACACAAGGTCAACGGCGTTGCTGCACTTCATAGTGAGCTCTTAAAGACTAAGATGTTCCCAGAGTTCGACAAGATTTATCCTCATAAGTTTGTAAACGTCACAAACGGCGTTACACAGCGTCGATGGCTACTTTCTGCATTCCCTGAGTACGCAAAGCTCATCACAGAGGCTATAGGCGATGAATGGATCACAGACTACAGTAAAATCAAAAAGCTAGAAAAGTTTGCAAAAGACAGCGCATTTAAAGACGATTTTATCAAGGCAAAACAGATTGCAAAGGAGCGTTTTGCCAAGAAAGCTAATCAGAAATGGGGCTTTGACATCGACACCAACCGCCTCTTTGATACGCAGTGTAAGCGCATACACGAGTATAAGAGACAGAGCCTCAACATCTTTGACTGTATCGCACTCTATGACCGCCTAAAGAACGATAAGAAGTTCAGAGACAACTTTACTCCAGTCAACGTGTTCTTTGCAGGAAAGGCAGCCCCAGGATACCTCAGAGCAAAGGAGACTATCAAGCTTATCAACGAGGTTGCAGTGACTCTTCAGAACGACAGAGACACGCGTGACTACCTCAGAGTCTACTTCCTTCCAAACTACGATGTAAGCATGGCGGAGATCCTAATTCCTGCAAGCAACCTATCCGAGCAGATTTCAACAGCTGGTATGGAAGCAAGCGGAACGGGCAACATGAAGTTCATGATCAACGGCGCTCTAACGCTCGGAACCATGGATGGAGCCAACGTTGAGATTGCAGAAAAGGTAGGAAAGGAGAACATCTTTATCTTCGGAAAAGACGTAAAAGAGATAGAGGAGCTTTCATCTCACTACAACCCAATGGAGTTTGTGTCAAAGTCGGATGTGGCACCACGCGTTCTTAAACTCATCAAGGATAATTACTTCTCAATCAACGAGAATAACATCTTCTCATGGGTACTTGACAGCGCAATCAGTCCACTAAACGACAGGTTTGCAGTATGGGCAGACATCGACGACTACGACAAGAAGCGACTTGAAGCGTACAAATTGTACAAAAACCACAAAGATAAGTGGGTAGAAAAGGCCATCATCAACACGTCAAGATCAGCATTCTTCTCGTCTGACAGGACAATCGAAGACTATGCTAAAAACATATGGAATATTAAGAAATAAAGTTGTTATTTTAATGCGAATATTATTATAATTTTAGTATGAATAACAATAATAACGCTTGGGTTTATACAGACGTCGTAAAAGACCACTTTTTAAACCCAAGAAATATATGGACAGATAAAGAAACATTTGAGGCAGATGGAGTTGGAGAGGTCGGCTCTCTAGCTTGTGGCGATCAGATGAGAGTAGGGATTAAGGTCAAGGATGGAAAGATCCAGGATCTTAGATGGCTCACATACGGTTGCGCATCTGCTATCGCATCAACATCAATGATGAGTGAAATGGCAAAGGGTATGACTCTAAAAGAGGCGTACGCTCTTACGCCTGATAAGATCACAGAAGCACTTGGAGGGCTTCCTGAACACAAGTTCCACTGCTCTGTATTGGGCGATAAGGCGCTAAGAGTCGCAATCGATGACTATCTTGAGAAGACCCATCAGCCTAACCCATACAAGAATTCAGCTGCAAAGGTCATTTGTCAGTGTAAAAACATCACAGATCAGATGATTGAGGAGCTAGTGAGTTCTAAAAAGGCCGAGACTTTTGAACAGCTTCAAGAGATCACAGGGCTTGGAACAGTATGCGGGAAGTGCAAGGACAAGGCTCAGGATCTTTTCCAGGAGATGCGCCATATACACGGCTTTCTTTAATCTGATTAAATAAGTATAATTCCATCACAAGGCACCTACAACAGTGGGTGTTTTGTGATTTTATAGAGGTTAAAATGTTGCTCAATAGAACTAGAAAGTCATCTGTTGGTTTACTTTCAGGTGGAGAAGGGAAGGTGCTTTTTAAGTTCTCAGTGCCAATTATTCTTTCATATTTACTTCAGCAGGTATACACGATAAGCGATGCTGCAATCTGTGGTCAGACCCTGAGCGTTGATGAGGTTGCTGGTGTTAACGATGTGTTTCCACTGTTGTTTATCTTCCTTCAGTTTGCGATAGGATGCACATCAGGCTTTTCTGTGATCACATCCATGGCAGCGGGCAACGAGAACGACGTTGTGGTAAGGCGTTCATTTGCAACTCAGATTGTGCTTGGTGCAATCCTTTCTGTTCTGCTTACCATCATCGCAATTGTAACTCTAGATCCACTTTTGAGGTTCATCGGGCTTAACGAGGCCAATATGGGCGTCTGGACGGCAGCCTACGATTACTCGCTTGTGATCTACATCGGAATATTCGCTCAGCTCTACTACAACCTCATCTGTGCAATCCTGCGTAGCCTTGGTGACTCAACAACTCCGCTTGTGTTCCTCTTCTTTTCAACGATACTCAACATCGCGCTCGACCTTCTGTTTATAATCACGTTCAAGTTTGGTGTGATTGGGGCCTCAGCGGCAACAGTGGTAGCTCAGGCTGTGAGTGCCATAGTATGCTTAATTTACATATTCCTAAAGTATCCTACGCTGAGGCTTAAGAGGAGCGACGTTAAGGCGGATTTTTCGTTCTATAGTCAGCACCTTAAGCAGGGGATCCCACTTGGACTTCAGTTTTCAGTATTAGCTGTTGGTATCATCGTGATGCAGGGCGCACTTGTGAACTTCGATATACGCCCTGATGGACTTATGGAAGCAGGAAACCCTGCACAGAACGGCTTTGGAGCTGCAAATAAGCTTAACAACTTCCTCATGTGCCCAATGAGCGCATTAGGCACCGCTGTGGTGAGTTTTAACGCTCAGAATTACGGTGCAGGGCGCTTTGACAGAATCAAGCGCGGTACAATCAAGGCGCTATTAATCGGACTTCTGATGAGCATAGTCCTTGGAGGCATAGGATTGCTACTCACGATTAACGGCGCGTACCAATACATCTTTATGAGTACTGATAAGATCACATCGCAATCAATCAAATACGGCAATGTGTATCTATACGTGGATCTCTCGTTGTACTTTATCTTAGCGACGCTTCATGTGCTTCGCTCTGGAGTTCAAGGGGTGGGGTATGCTAAGTTCACGCTCATCGCAGGATTTGCAGAGCTTGTTGCTCGTACGACAATCTGTGGATTTATTCCAGCTCTTGTAAACGGAGGGGCAATCAACTCAACATCATCGCTTGCATCCTACATCTCGCTTTGCTTTGGGGACCCAGGTGCATGGCTACTTGCAGTGCTTGCGCTTGTGTACCCAACGTTTAAGTACCTCCTTTCCGGTAAAAAAGTCACCTCGTTATAACTTGAATGATAAATTTGAAAGAGGGAATGTTTGCATAATTTAGGCATTGTTTAGATTCAAGCCACTTCCTAGCTTTAAAAAAAATATCCTTTTTTCTTTGTTTGAGTGCGATTTTCGGCTCAAACTCGGACTGGGTTTGAATGTTGGCAAGGATAAAAACTTCCAATTGTTGGGAATATATTATGTCAAATTAGTAAAAATGACCTACGTTACTAAACAACAGACTTTGTACAAAAATTATACAAAACTTTCAAGTTGTTTATAGTTTTCAAATGTTCCAAGTGCTCTAAAGTTTATTTCATACGTTCCGTCTTCATACTTATTTAATTGGACGGTATCTATTCCTATCTGTTCTAGCTTATCATAGGTTACAAGTTCATTTTCGTGAAGATTTAATACATCTCTCAATATCCATTTACCTAGGTCCTCATTAGGATTAGTCATAAGAGCTTTACTGTTATCTTGGCATACTTTAGCCATTTTAAAACTTCCATTAGGTAAGTGTAGTGTAAAACTTTCATCTCTTTTGGGGAAGAAGTCTGGTTTATGTTTATTTATCTCTGCTGGTATCGGTATATATACTTCATTTGGCTTACGTTCTCTACCCCCTGCATTCCATTGATTTAATCCACTTTTTTTAGGTACAATTTTGTTTCGAGTTCCTCTCTCGTAGGAATATAACGGCAGATACAGAGTATCAATAATATGATTACTTGTATCAGCTTGAAACTCGTCTGACAGATATTTTTCAAGCAAGTCAAAAGGGTCATCAAATATTCTTACAGGTATTGTATGAATAGGTACAATATTAAACCGTTTAAACAACGTACTCTTGGATATATTGAAGCAATATTCTTCTATACCGTCAGTAAAAGCAACAGTGTTACTACCTGTAGATTTTAATAATGTAAGATTATCTGTATTTATCAATCGCATTGGTTCTTCATGTAAATATAATACAGAGTCAGCTCTAGTAACGCAATGATAAATTAAGTTATCGGTAGGTATTGAACACATACCACAAGTAGATGTAATACGCTTATTCCTCAATAATGAAATTTTTTGAATTAAGACATCTGGATTAGTAATTGAGTCAACGTATAAATGACGTTCTCGGTTAAACTCTGCAACTTTTTCCAAACAATGACCATTCTTATGTAGGAAAGTTTTAAGCCCTATACCGCATGTAGCCTTACTAGCATCTATTGATATATCAGAGCGTGATAAATTCTTTGCTGTAAAAGCTCTGCAAAATATATTCTCGGCCATTCTATAATACACATATGGTACAGTTGAACTTTCAGCAGAGAGTCTTGACAAAGCTGCAACAATCCTTAGCAATAATTCATATTTTGTCTGTTCATCTCTTGATTGAAGTTCAAAAAACATTATTCTGCTTCCTCTAATACTTGCATGATGTTTTTTGCAATAGCATTAACAACGGGTACTGATACACTATTACCTATTTGCTTGTATAGTTCTGATTTAGGTAAGTTGTCTGGCAATTTATAATTATCAGGAAAACCCTGAAATCTAGCACACTCTCGAGGAGTTAATTTCCTTATATCTTGCTTCTCATCTATAATAAGTGGAACATTGTGTCCTCCAGTACCCATATTTGCTGTCAACGTTGGACACAGATTATTCTTGTTCTCTCTTACATAAATACGTCTCCACTGATAAATTGTATTAGGATTAGTCATCTCATTTTTTAATTGTGTATAATACTTGCTATTCTTATATGAAAACTCCTCTGAAACATTTTTTTCAAGTAAAGCTCTTATACTTCTTGTTTTCTTGACAGGTTGAGGGAACTTAAATTTTTCAGCCAGTGCTTTATCTTGAAAACACACTATATATATTCGCTCTCTGTTTTGGGGTACATCTGAATACTTAGCAGTATTTAAAACATTTGATTTAATATAATAGCCAGACCTTGTAAGTTCTTTTTGTATTACATTGAAAGTCCTACCATTATCATGAGCTGTAAGATTTTTAACATTTTCAAGAAACACTACTTTAGGTTGTAATATCTCTATGTAGCGTAATATATCGAAGAACAAATTGCCTCTATCATCTTTAAACCCCTTGCGATAACCAGCAATAGAAAATGCTTGACAAGGAAATCCACCTGTTAATATATCAATAGGTGGTAATTCATGAGGGTCAAGCTCTTTCATATCCTTGTTAATAAGTAAGTGTTTAAAGTTCTTGGAATAGGTTACACATGCTTTTTCATCTATTTCATTTGCCCATGTTAATTCAAATCCAGCTTCTTGGAAACCAAGTCCAATTCCACCTATTCCTGCAAATAATTCCCCTACACGATACTTCTTTGTCATAGGTTAATGGTAACATAAAAAAAATACACAAGCAAAGATATATTAAGTATTTATTTTTTTTAGTCTGTTTGACCAAAGCGATAACAAAGTTCTTATTTCATCTGCCATATTTTCTCAACTATAAGTCAAGTCACCTCGTAGTGGATGTGGTGTTAGATATCATTTAATCTCAGTTGTAAGATAGCCATCCTTAAGCGCACGATCGTGTGTGATTTTCATCGAGACAATGATCAAACCCATGGAGTAAAATTTATCAATTTATGTTATAATTACGTAAAAAAGGTACTAGTAGGCACCCACGAGCTGAATATTCGGGATTGAGATACTAGGAAGCCAGACTCGGGCGAAACAAAAGCGAGTTTGATATTCGGGATGCATAACGCGAAAGCAAACCCGCCCCAAACGAAGGACATACCTTTGTGGTAGGCCAAGTTGGGCGGGTGCAGTTGACAAAGTTAGGCACCCGAGATCAAACGAGCCAAAGAGATTGCCCGCAGATTCAGCGAGCCAAAGAAGGAAGGAGGAAATATGATAGTAGCAATAGACGGCCCTGCCGGCAGTGGTAAAAGCACCATCGCAAAGTTAATTTCAGAAAAATTCGGATTTTTTAACCTAAACAGCGGTGAGTTCTACAGAGCGTTTGCATACGAGCACCTCCAAAAAGGTCGCAGCCTCGAAAGTAAAAGCGATATCGACGAGTCCCTCAAAGACATAGTTCTCTCCCTCAATGGCGATGACATCCTCATCAGTGGCAAAAAGGTTGAAAAAATACTCCTACACACAAAAGACGTGGACAACGCCTCATCAATCCTCTCTGTGGAGATTCCAGTGCGAATGAGGGTCAACGAACTCCTTCGTGAAAGCATAAAGGGGCGCAACATCGTATGCGAAGGACGTGACATCACAAGCGTGGTCTTCCCGAATGCAGAGCTCAAGATCTACCTTGATGCAAACCTTGAAGAGCGTGCCAAGAGACGTGCAACAGAACGAGGTGAAAATCAGGGCGAAATCGCGCTATCCCTAAAGGAAAGAGATGATCGCGACATCAATAAAACATTTGGAGGGCTAAAAAAAGTGGAAGACGCCACTGTTATAGATACAACTTACTTGACGATAAATGAAGTTTTTAATAAAATTAGCACGATGGTAGAAATGTGCCTTTAAAAAAGTGATATTTTTTCCGTTAAGGGGTATTAACATATGGATAACAAGAAGATAGTGGACTTGAACACGGAGGGTTCACAGAGCCAACTTCAAGAAAAGTATTTAAAGAGTTTAGACACAATAGAAGACGGTTGTGTTATTAATGGTCAAGTTGCACAGATTGTAGGTGACACGGTATTTATCGACGTAGGATACAAGAGTGAAGGCCGCTTGTCATTGAGTGAATTTGACACTGTTCCAAACGTAGGTGATACTATCCAGGTTCTTGTTGTCAAGAAAGAAGGCAGAGGTGGTCAGATCCAGCTCTCATCAAAGTTAGCAAACGAGAAAAATTCAGCAAGCAAGCTTGAAGAAGCATACAGCGCTAAAGTACCTGTAGAAGGAAAGTTCGTAGGCGTAATCAAGGGCAAAGAAGGCGATAAAATCAGCGGTTTCGAAGTATCACTTCCAGGTGGATACAAGGGTTTCTGCCCACTTTCAAAGGCTGATGTTAACCGCATTGAAGAGCCAGAGAAGCTCATCGGCACAAAGGACTACTTCATCGTTGAAAAGTTCGTAAAGAATCCACATCTCAAGTCAGTAGTAAACCGCAAGGCTTACCTTGAGGCTCAGATCAACGAGACAAAGAAGGAGTTCTTCGAGCACATTGCAGTTGGCGATGTGGTAGAGGGCGCTGTTAAGTCATTCACATCATTCGGCGTGTTCTTCGACCTCGGAGGATTCGACGGACTACTCCACCTCAACGATATGAGCTGGGGTCGTATATCAAAGCCAAAAGACATATTCAAGAAGGGCGACAGACTTCGCTTAAGAGTCATCAACGTAGACAAAGACGCTCAGAAGATCAACCTTTCACTAAAGGATATGACTGTAGATCCATGGAGCAACTTCGAAGAGAAGTATAAGCTCGAGCAGATCGTAACAGGTAAGATCGTCAAGCTCACATCATTCGGTGTATTTGTTGAGCTTGAGCCAGGCGTCGAAGGTCTTTCACACATCAGTGAACTTTCATGGACTATCCATGTTACAAATCCAGGCGATGTATTCAAGGTTGGCGACGTTGTTGACGCAAAGATCCTTGGCTACGACATCGGAGCAAGAAGAGTATCACTCGGCATCAGACAGGCTCAGGAGAATCCATGGGATAAGATCGTTGAGAAGTACGCTGTAGGAACAAAGCTCACAAGACCTGTAGTTAAGGTAACTCAGGCAGGTGCATTTGTTAACCTTGAGGAGGGTATCGATGGATTCCTCCCTGCAGAATCACTTTCATGGACTGAGAGAATCACAGATGCACGCACTGTAGTAAAACAGGGCGATGAGAAAGAAGTTGTTGTTATGAAGGTGGATCCAAACGCACGCCGCATACGCCTTTCAATCAGAGACGCAAGCGACAATCCATGGGCTATCCTCAAGAACAACTATCCAAAAGGATCACTAATCCAGGCTGAAGTAGTAAACGTTCTTGAAAATGGAATTCAGGTTAAGGTGGTTGGTGACATCGAAACAGTTATCAACAAAAACGCTCTTATTACAGACGAAAATGAAAACGCAATGTCTGTGCTTTCAAAGTATAAGCCAGGGGACAAGGTCAACGCTATCGTAGTTGATTGCAACCCATCTCAGAACAAGCTCATCCTTTCTGTACGTGATGCAGTTCTTAAAGAGAGAAAAGACGAGTATGAGAAATATATGGCAACAAGCACAGAAGAGGAAGGTTCATATACTCTTGCTGATATCTTAAGCAAAAAGGACGAAGAGTAATGTCAAAAAAGGAAAAGAATGACCTTGAACTATCGCTAACCGATAAGATCATCACACTTATCATCAGACTAAGATGGTGGCTTTTCGGTTTGCTTGTTGCTCTTGCAATCGCAGGTGTTGCATTTGCTATCATCAGCGGTGTTAGTTCATCAAAAGACAACAAACTCAGCGAGGCATTCACTCCAATCGAAAAAGAGTTTAATACTGTACGCGATGAGGAGAATGGCGACTTTACAGAGGTTCTTTCTAAACTCAATGAATACATCTCCTCATCATCTAGGTACACGAATCTCAAGGCTCTACACATGAGAGCATACATTTATGCAGAAAAGGGAGACTACCAGAACGCTCTTAACGACTATACAACCATCAATACTAAGGCTGGAAAAAACAGCTACTTTAAACCACTCAGTCTCTACGGCATGGCTGTTGCAAACGAGGAGCTTGGTAGAGTCGATGTTGCAAAAGAACAGTATCAGCAGATTTGGGATGAGTATGGTAAGTCAACTCCAGAGAGCAGCTCAGCACTCTTTGCACTCCTAAGATTTGCGATCAAAGACAACGATGCAGACAAACAGGATGAGTATGCACGCCTAATTAGAGACAACTATGCTTACTCAGACTATGCAAGAGCATCAGAGCAGTACATCAAGGCTGATGAGCCTGCAGATACCAATAGAGATGCAGTCACAGCAGATGATGCTGATGCATCCGATAACAACACATCCAATGAGGGTGAAACGACCTAAGTTAATTCTATTATTTCTCTTATCCTTTCTACTCATTGGGTGCGGAATTCCAAACTACTTTTACTTAGGTTCATCTTATTACACAATTTCATCTAAACAGTCTGAGACAAAAAACAGCTCTGATGTATCAATAAAATTTAATGATCCTCAACAAATTGCCAAATGTACAAATGATAATCCATCTGCTGTGATTTTTTATTGGATCGATAATCAAAACTCACCATCAGGTTCAGGACAGAGCGGATTGATTAGCGCCTTTAGCACTGCACTTGGAATAAGCTCATCAAACCCAGGAAGCGGTGTTCCGCTTACAATCTACACTGATGCTCAAAGCAGTCCTGTTGCAGAGTATAAATATCTCATGAATAGTTCAAGCAGCAATGAAAAAGAGAAGTATTCAATTCCATATAGTTTGTACTATGCATCCATGAAAGACACAAACGGAAACAATGTTAGATTGCAATCTCCAACATTTCATGTACCGCCTATAGTGAATGCTGAAGGCAAAACGGTAGTTAACTTTACCATCAAGATGGTTGATGAAAAGTACCTTGCTGATGGAGTAACTCTAAATGAGGATTTTAAAAAGATATACCTTGAATATACAGATAAAAGAGGTGTAGAGCAGAAATACGAGCTTACGCGTTACGACACAGCATCATTTTCTCAAATTCCTACAAAAGAAGACCTTGATAACGGATATGCAGACTATTCAATGTTCACAGCCAAGAACAGAGATGATCAGAGTATGATTGAGTTTAACCAAAATGAGATTTATGTTCACTTTGCTGTGGCCTTCTGCGCATCAAAAGGGAACTTCAACAACATCTTTTGGTCTACTTTAACACCGATATCACCTGTCTTTAAGATAGGAAGAGATACATCAACGTAATTAATTCTGAGCTCGGCGATTGTTGCAAAACAAATATCCTTGTGATAGAGTAAAAAGAATATGAAAAAGCGAATATTAACAGGGGATAGAACCACAGGTAAACTACATCTTGGCCACTACGTTGGAAGTCTTAAGTCACGTGTGGATCTTCAGCACGACTACGAAACATTTATACTCCTTGCCGATGTTCAGGCACTAACCACGCATTTTGACAACGTTGAACTTTTGGAACATTCGATTTTGGACGTGGCAAAGGATAACCTCTCTGTGGGGCTTGATGAGAACCTCGTTACGCTTGTTCAGCAGAGTCAGATTTCATCGATTGCAGAACTCACCATATTCTACTCGATGCTTGTGACTGTTAATCAGCTTTCGCATAACCCTACAATCAAAACTGAGGCAAAAAACTACGGCTATAAAGAGTTAACATACGGATTTCTTGGATACCCTGTGTCGCAGACTGCAGACATCACGTTCTGTAATGCGCATCTTGTTCCTGTTGGGGAGGATCAGAAACCACACATCGAGATGGCACGACAGATTGTAAGGAAGTTCAACGCGTTGTATGGCACAGAGATAGTAGAACCGGATATTATGTTATCAACAACTCCACGCCTTCAAGGCCTCGATGGCAAAGCTAAGATGGGTAAGAGCATGGGTAACGCAATCTACCTTACGGATACAAAAGAAGAGGTGCTTCAGAAGGCAAAGAGCGGTGTTACGGATACCACTCGTATCAGCGTTAAAATGCCGGGACATCCTGATACATGCCCTGTGTTTGCATACCAAAAGGTGTTCTCAACGGAGAGTGCGAACATAGAAGAGATGTGTAAAAATGCAGGAATTGGCTGTGTTGCATGTAAGATAAAGCTTGCAGAGACACTCAATGCGTTTCTTGATCCAATACGTGAAAGGCGTCACTATTGGGACACTCACGAGAAGGAGCTTAAGGATATCATCATTTCAGGCACAGCAAAGGCAAACAAGGTAGGTAACGAGAATCTTGATAAAATCAAAGAAAAGATGCATATCTTGATTAAATGATTCTATTCATGTAAACTTATATTAATAAAAAGTATCGCTTAATTGTTTGATTTTAGGCGTTAAACTGGCCCTTTAGCTCAGCGGGAGAGCGCCACCTTGACGTGGTGGATGTCGTAAGTTCAATCCTTACAGGGGTCATTACCGTAAAACACTAATTGAAGTGAGGGACACAGTATGTCCGAAAATCGAGAAACGCTGGGCAGTAGGCTCGGCTTTTTGTTTTTGTCAGCAGGTTGTGCGATTGGACTTGGTAACGTTTGGAGATTTCCTTATATCACAGGTAAGTACGGCGGTGCTGCATTCGTGTTGTTATACCTATTGTTTTTAGTTATGTTTGGACTTCCAATAATGGTTATGGAGTTCGCTGTTGGAAGAGCAAGTAGAAAGGGTATGGGAGGAGCATTCAAGGCGCTTGAACCAAAGGGTACCCACTGGCACTATCACAACTTCTTTGCAATAGCGGGCAACTATCTACTTATGATGTTCTACACGGTTATAGGCGGATGGATGATCAGTTACTTCATCGCGTTTGTCCGTGGCGACTTCCAAAATCTTGATCCCCAAGGCGTTGCAACCTACTTTGAAACGCTCACAACTCCACCAAACGGCGCATTTCCATTCAGAATGGTACTTTGGATGTTCATAGTAATTGCGATTGGCTTCTCAGTATGCGCACTCGGACTACAAAACGGCGTTGAAAGGATCACAAAAGTCATGATGAGCGGACTTTTATTCATCCTCATTGCGCTTGCAATCTACGTTGCATTCCTTCCAGGAAGCATCAAGGGCTACGCATTTTACCTCAAGCCTGATTTTTATAAGATGGCAGAGAACGGAATCTTTGAAACTATCTATGCGGCGATGGGGCAGGCGTTTTTCACACTCTCTTTAGGCATTGGCGCCATGGGTATCTTCGGCTCGTATATTGATAAGAAGTATTCGCTTTCAGGTGAGTCGATCCGCATCATTATTCTTGATACATTTGTTGCAATCTGCTCAGGATTGATCATATTCCCGGCGTGTTTTGCAAAGGGTGTGAGCCCATCAGAGGGGCCAGGGCTCGTGTTCCTCTCGCTTCCTAACGTATTTAATGGAATGAAGATAGGCCGCGTTGTAGGCTCTCTGTTCTTCCTCTTTATGAGCTTTGCAGCACTTACCACGGTCATTGCTGTATTTGAAAACATCACGGCATACTGGATGGACTATAAGGGATGGTCGCGTAGGAAGTCGGTGCTCATAAACTTTGTACTCGTGACAATCCTTTCACTTCCATGCGCGCTTGGTATGAACGTGTGGAGTGGCATAAGATTCGGCATAATTGGATCGATTGACTCGTTTGAGGACTTTCTTGTGTCGAATAACCTTCTGCCGTTAGGATCGCTTGTATACCTACTGTTCTGTGTGAGCAAGAAGGGATGGGGTTGGGATAACTTCATCAAAGAAGCTGATACTGGCGAGGGTATTAAGTTCCCAAACAACAAGTTCATCAGGGCATATTTGAAATACGTAGTGCCTGTTGTGATACTAATAATCTTCGTTTTGGGATACATCGATATTTTCAGCAAATAAAGAAAGTTAAATAAAATAAACCACTTTAAGCACCTTTCGTAAGTTTTATGAGGGGTGCTTATTGCTTTTTATATCGAAATGTTATAAATTGTTTTACAAATTTTTTTAGAGGAATAACTATGAAAAGAACATTCAAATTGTTTTTTGTGTCACTTGTTGTTCTATTGATGACAGTATCATGTTCAAAGAACAGCGGAAGTGAATCAGTGGTCAAATTTGGATTTATAGGACCACTTTCAGGCGATTATGCCAACTATGGTACATATTGCCGTGACGCTGCAAAACTTGCTATTGATGAGGCTAACAAATCAGGAGCATACGGCGTAAAGTTTGAATTAGTTGATATTGACTCAGCTGCAGATAACAACAAGGCTCTTGCTGCTGTAGAAAAGCTTTCAAGCGATAAAAAGGTTATTGGTATTCTTGGATCAATTGTCACAAGTGAAACATTCGTAGTAGGCGAGAGATGCCAGAGCGAAGGTTTAACAGTAATGACTCCAAGCGCATCACATAAAGACATAACAAACATCGGAAACTATATTTTCCGCACCACAATTTCAGATGGACTTCAGGGTGAGGTTGCAGGTGCTTACTTTGCTCAGAGACTCGGCTACAAGAGACTTGCAGTACTCTACACAATGAACGACTACTCAAAGGGCTTGTACGACGGCATGAAGGTTGCATTTGAGGCAACTCCTGGCTGTTCTGTAGTTATCGCAGAGACATGTAACATCGGCGATAAGGATTTCCGCTCACAGCTTACTCGTATCAGAAGCTCGAATGCAGAAGCAATCTATATTCCAAACTACACAGAAGAGATGGCTCAGATCCTTGAGCAGGCTTCTCAGCTTGGTATGAACCTCCCATTCCTCTCAGGCGATGGATTCTCAAACCCAATCATCTATCAGAATGCAGGCGCATACACAGACGGCGTTATCTACGTTGCTCCTCCACAGACTCAGGAGACAACAACACACGATGACTTTGTGAAGGCTTATACAGCATTTACAGGTCACGCTCCAGACTCATTTGCTACAAACTCATACGATGCTGCTAACATCTATATGGCTGCATACAACAACGCAAGCAAGAATGGAAAAGTAACTCGCTCATCATTCCGCGACGCTGTTGCAGCAACAAAGGACTTCGAAGGCGCATCTGGAATCATCAACTTCGCAGAAAACGGAGACCTCATTGCAAACCAGGGTGTTTATGAAGTAAAAGGTACAACTCCAGTCTTCCTAGGTGAGTTCACAGTCCTTAATGGCAAAATTATTGAGGCCAAATAAGTGAGGCGAAATGCAACTTAGGAGTAAATAACAATACAAAGTGCTTTCGCAAGAAAGCACTTTTTTTATATAATTTTTTTAATTACAAGGATTTTAAAATGAGTGAATTTTTTCAACATTTCATAAATGGTATAACTCTTGGTGGAGTTTATGCACTTGTTGCATTGGGATATACCATGGTTTATGGAATACTTAAATTTATCAACTTTGCACATGGAGACATACTTATGTGGGCATCGTATGTTGGACTCTTCACGTACAATGCAATCAGAGGTTCACATCCAACAGGTGCATTTTCGGTGTTTGCATTTTTTGTTGCGATGATATTGGCAGCGCTGTTTTCATCCGTGCTTGGCATGACCATCGAAAAGATAGCATATAAGCCACTTCGTAAAGCTGTGCGACTTGCACCGCTTCTTTCTGCAATCGGAGTAAGCTATATCCTTTCAAATACAGCCCAGCTGTTCTTTGGCGCTCACTCAAGAAAGCTTGAGTACCCATTCGACAACACACCAATCACAGGAGCAGGCGGTATTTCAATTACGCCTCATCAGATTTTGATACTAGTGGTTTCAGGCGTTACAATGGTACTCTTGATGTTGTTTGTGAACAAAACAAGGCTTGGAAAGGCCATGAGGGCAACATCGCTCGATCAAGACGCGTCATCACTCATGGGCATTAACGTTAATAACATCATTTCACTCACTTTCGCTATCGGATCTGCACTCGCTGCAATCGGAGGCATGCTTGTATCGCTCGATTTTAAGGTGTACGCAACTATGGGCACAATGCTTGGACTAAAAGCGTTTGTGGCAGCAGTAGTTGGAGGCATCGGAAGCATTCCAGGTGCAATGGTTGGCGGCTTACTTTTAGGATTGCTCGAGACGTTCGGCGTTGCACTTCTTCGCATCCCACTCGGATATAAAGACACCATAGCATTTGTGGTACTTATAATCATTCTGATAGTTCGACCATCAGGAATCCTTGGTAAAAATATAAGGGAGAAGGTGTGATATGTTGAACTTTGTATTATTGGTTTTAATTTATACGGTTATATATTCATTCATGGCTTTAGGGCAGAACGTGATTACAGGATACGGCGGTATGCTTTCACTCTGTCAGGCAGGATTCTTCGCAATCGGAAGTTACACAACAGGTATCCTCTGTACAAAATGTGGATGGAACTTCTGGCCAACGCTTATCGTAGGTATGCTATTTGCAGCCCTCCTTGGCGTGTTGATCGGCCTTCCTACGCTTCGTCTTAAGGGTGACTACCTTGCTATTGCAACGCTCGGGCTTGGTGAAATCATCAAGAATGTCATCAACAACTGGCAGAGCCTCACAAACGGCCCTATGGGTATTCAGAGAATCCCAATGGTTAAGGTGTTTGGACTCACAATCAATCCTTACAATAACAAGCTTGGATTCTTAGTCCTCTCAGGCTGTATCCTACTCATCTGTTGCTTGTTCCTCTCGCGCTTTATTAAAACACGTACAGGAAGGGCACTTGAGGCAGTGAGAGAGGATGAGCTTGCCGCTCTTTCATCGGGTATAAACTCTACAGTATACAAGATTATGGCATTTGCAATCGGAGCATCATTTGCAGCAATCGGCGGATCGCTCTACTCAGTGCTTACGCTCAGCATTAGCCCAGGAACATACACGTTTATGATGTCGGTGATGGTGCTTTGTATGGTGGTGCTCGGCGGTATGGGTAACATACTTGGCGTCCTTCTTGGCGCATTTATCATCCAGCTCATCTCATACCTTCCTGACCTTACGAACCTTTCATCTGTAATCCCACCACAGTGCAAGGAGATCCTCTTTGGCGTAATCCTTGTTGTGATGATGATATTCCGTCCGGAAGGTATACTTGGACGTCCTAAGCGCCAGGTATTAAGCGAGGTTGGAGTGATGGGTGCAGAGAGATTCCACACGTTCAAGAAAATAGGCCGTGGCTTTAAAAAGATAGGCTCAAAATTCAGGAAGAAGGGAGGGAGAGTATAATGACATTGCTTGAAACAAAAAAACTCACTCGAGCCTTTGGTGGTGTTGTGGCTGTTAATAACGTGGACTTTGTATGCGAAAGCGGTATGATCACAGGATTAATCGGCCCAAACGGTGCTGGTAAAACAACGCTTTTTAACAACATCACAGGACTTGATAAACCAACATCAGGAGAGGTGTATTTCAACGGTGAAAAGATCACAAAACTCCCATCGTATAAGATTGCACGCAGAGGAATTGCAAGAACGTTCCAGAACATCAGACTGTTTAAGGAGCTTACTGTACTCGAAAACGTGCTATTAGGCCTACACTTCGGAACAGGATACAAGTTCCATCCTGATATCATTGCCCGTTCATTATCTGCAGGCGAAAGCTTCTTCAGAATGGAGAAGGAACGCAAAGAGATGCTTGGTAAGGCGTATAAGTGGCTCGACTTTATGAACCTCAGAAGCGTCGCAAATGAGCTTGCGAAGAACCTTCCATACGGACACCAGAGGGAGCTTGAAATTGCACGTGCATTGGCAACAGAGCCAAAACTCATATTCCTTGATGAGCCTGCCGCAGGTATGAACCCAAACGAGACTGCAGCCCTCATCGACACCATTAAACGCATACGAAAAGAGGGAATCAGCGTTGTGCTAATCGAACACGATATGAAGCTTGTTATGACTGTTTGCGACTCAATCACAGTGCTTCAGTACGGCAACAAGATTGCATCGGGCACCCCTGATGAGATCAAG
>CAMDZB010000006.1 GCA_945910645.1 uncultured Spirochaetaceae bacterium
TTGATGCTGAGCTTCTTGGTAAGGTTGCCCTTTTTGTATTCCTCTGTGTTCTTTATGATCTTAGAGAGAGGGCGCGTGAGGCTGTTGATCACGTAAAATGAAATCAGAAGCATCAGAAATAGAATTACGGCAAGGGGAATTACAAAGGATGTGATAAAGTCACGCCTCCATTCTTTGATTTCAGAAAGTGGCGATGATAGGCGGAGTATTGTGTCTGAGTTCACAAGTTCGGCGTAGTAGAGAAGTGGCGTTGATGTAGACTGGCTTGTTCTCACGTCAGTTCCATATCCTTTACTGATGGCATCTTTGATCTCCTTACGGTTTTTGTGGTTTTCAAGATCGTGTAGGTTCATATCGCTTTCGAAGATCACATCACCGTCTATGCTGACAACTGTGATGCGTTTAAGCGATGAGTTTGCATACGTTTCCAGTTGACTTATGTTAATTGAGTCAAAATCGACACTGCCCTTGATAAACTCCACCGTCTGTTTGAGCTCTGCAATCTTAGACCTCTCTGCGCTCTTAGAAAACGTATTTATGGATATCGTTGTAACAAGCGCGCCGACAATGAGAGTAAAGCTTACGATGAGGATTGTAAACTCCGTACGGATGCTTATTTTGCGCTTTCCCATTTGTATCCAACTCCCCATACTGTTTTAATTGATGATCCGAGGTCGCCAAGCTTCTTTCGTAAGGAGGCGATCTGAACGTCGATTGTCCTTTCAAGAGAGTAGTATGCGCCACCCTTAACCGCATCCATGAGCATCTCGCGTGAGAATGTGCGTCCGACTTCAGAGAGGAGGGTTCCAAGCAGGGTGAACTCCGTTGCTGTAAGTGGGATTTCAGCGCCGTCTTTTGTCGCGGTATGTTTATGTGGGTCGTAGATTAATCCTAGGATGTTAATAACACCGCCCTCCACACCTGCTGTACGTTCCGTTTCTTTTCTAATCAGTGATTTCACCTTTGCAAGCAGTATCTTTGAGCTAAACGGTTTTGTGATGTAGTCGTCAGCCTCAAGTTCAAGGCCTGTAAGAACATCGCTCTCATCGCTCTTTGCGGATACCACAATGATAGGAAGGTTCTTGAGCTTTCTTTCAAAGCGTATGTTTTTTAAAACGTCTATTCCGTTCACCTCAGGAAGCATAATGTCGAGTATCACAAGGGAAGGGGTGTCTTTGTTAAAATAATCGAGCGCTTTTTGTCCGTCATCCGCAATGCACGTTCTGTATCCGTTGTTTTCAAGGTTGATCTTTATGAGTGTTGCAATGTCGCTGTCGTCCTCAACTATCAAAACTAGTGGTTTGTTGCTCATACTGTAAGTATACCTTGTGGGATTATAAATTCAAAACAATTTTTTTGACAACACCCGAAATTGGGGGTACAATATACTAGTACGAATATGCGACTAAGCCGGTACATTAATTTTATGTTAAGGAGATAAAAATGAGCGATATTATGCGCCCTATTCCTTTTGAGGAATTATTACAGAGAGTATTTCAAGAGTACAAGAAAGGTTCAATTTTTGGTATTAAGAAAGAGAATTTTTTCACTTACGACAAAAAACACAAAGCAAAGATTTTTGACAAGACTTGCTCGTCCGTAGTAGGACCTGCAGCAGGACCACACACTCAGCTTGCACAGAACATTATCGCAAGCTACCTCGTTGGTGGACGATTTATGGAGCTAAAGACAGTCCAGATTATGGATCGCCTTGAAATTGCAAAGCCATGTATCGATGCACGAGACGAGGGATACAACGTTGAGTGGTCAACAGAGTACACGCTATTAAAAGCACGCGACGAATACTACAAAGCTTGGATTGTACTACATCTAATCGAAGCTCTAATGGACGGCGGTGACTTTGAGGAGCCAACATTCCTATTCAACATGTCTGTAGGCTACAACCTCGAGGGCATCAAGAATCCACGCATGCAGGAATTCATCGACAGGATGATAGACGCATCGGAGGACGCATCATTCAAGTCTTACCTCAATAAGCTAGACCAGTTTATTTCAAACACAGATTATGTAAAGGGAACAGCATGGGCTAAGGCTGCAGATAAGCTTAAGAAAAAGAAGCTATCACAGAAGATTAGTCCAAATATTGCAACAAGTGCAACAATTTCAACAATGCACGGATGTCCTCCTGCAGAGATTGAACAGATAGCAAAATACATGCTAGAAGAGAAGCACATCTCAATCTTCGTCAAGCTCAATCCAACGCTTCTTGGATACGACAGGGTAAGAGAGATTCTCGACAACCTTGGATATAACTACCTCACATTAAAACGTGAGACTTTCGAGCACGATCTTCAGTATAAGGATGCAATCGTAATGATTGGACGCCTAATGGAGGTTGCAAAGAAAGAGAATCTACGATTCGGCGTAAAACTTACAAATACACTTGCATCTGTGAACAACTACGGCATCCTACCAGGCGAAGAGATGTACATGTCTGGAAGAGCATTGTTCCCAATTGCAACAACTCTTGCATCACGCTTATCAGCTGAGTTCAACGGTGAACTTCCACTATCATACTCAGGCGGTGCAAACATCTTCACATCAAAGGGATTGTTCGAGGCAGGCATCCGCCCAATAACAATCGCAACTGACATGCTCCATCCAGGTGGATACAACAGAATGAAGCAGATTGTGGAGCTCCTTGAGACGTCAAAAGACGAGTATTGGGAAAGAAAAAACGGCAGAATCGACGTTAATGCAATCAAAGTGGTTGCAGAAGAAGCCCTTGATAACAAGTTTATCCAAAAGGCATTCCGTGGCACAAAACCTATCAAAGTTGACCGAAAACTACCACGCGAAGACTGTTATATCGCACCATGTGATATGGCTTGTCCTGTACATCAGGATATTCCAAAGTACCTTGCAGAGACTGCCAAAGGCGACTACGAAGCTGCTATGGCAACGCTCTATCAGTACAACGTGCTTCCTAACATCACATGCGAAATCTGTGACCATAAATGTCAATACAACTGTTCACGCTTAGACTATGAAGGCAAGTCGCTTCAGATCAGATCGATTAAGAAAGTTGCTGTTGATAACGGCTTTAAAGAGTACGAGAAGAAGGTGGCAGCATCATCAAGCACGCTCACAGGCCCTCGTGTTGCTGTGGTGGGTGCAGGTCCTGCAGGACTTGCAGCGTCGATCTTCCTTGCACAGAAGAACTTCCAGGTTGAGGTGTTCGAAAGAGAAGCATCAGCTGGTGGTACAGTACGCTATGTAATTCCTGAGTTCAGGATTGCAGAAGAGGTGATTGAGAGAGATGTAAAGCATGCTCGTAACCTTGGTGTTAACTTCACATTCGGCGTTCCAATGACGGATGTAACAGTAAGCGCACTCAGGGCTAAGGGATTCGACTATATCTTCTATGCAATCGGTGCTGAGAAAGAGAATAAGCTTAAGGGTCACGGTGACACATCAAGAACCATGGATGCCCTCACATTCCTCAGAGAATGCAGAAGCCACAACGAAGATCTATACATCGGCAAGAACGTTGTAGTAGTTGGCGCTGGTAACTCCGCAATGGACGCAGCAAGAGCTGCAAAGAAGGTTGAAGGCGTTGAGAACGTAACTGTGGTATACAGAAGAACAATTCAGGAGATGCCTGCAGACAGACAGGAGTATGAGGAAGCACTTGAGGAAGGAATCAAGTTTGAATTCCTTGCATACCCATCACGCCATACAGACGGCAACCTTGACTGTATCAGGATGGCACTTGGCGAAAAGGACGCATCAGGACGTAGAGCACCAGTTCCTACAACTCAGCACTTTGACATCCCATGTGACTACATCATCGCAGCAATCGGCGAAAGAGTAGACGATGGTGACCTTGAAAAACTCAGCATTCCAATGACTGAGAAGGGATATCCTGATACAAAGAAGGGCTCATTTGAAACAACAGAGAAGGGAGTATACACAATCGGTGACATGGCTGTTGGCGCATCATCTGTAATTAGATGTGTACAGACTGCACGTGAAGCTGTAAATACGCTCATCAAGAACGTATATGGCGAGGATGCAGAGCTACTTCCTGAACATCACGCTCCAATCGCAAAAGAAGAGGATCTTGCAAAGAGAAGAGCTCATGTATGCACATCAATTCCAACACCAGGAACTCCTGACTTTGCACGTGAAGAGGCATCAAGATGTATGGACTGTTCATCGCACTGCGAAAAGTGTGTTGATGTATGTCCAAACCGTGCTAATGCTGTTATAGACTTCACAGGCGATAGTGATGCAAAGCTATTCGAGCTTCCATATCAGGTGATCCACATCGACGCATACTGTAACGAGTGTGGTAACTGTGCATCGTTCTGCCCATATAAGGATAGCGAACCTTACCACGATAAGTTCACAGTATTCTCACGCGAGGAGGATATCAGAAACTCAAATAACGACGGATTCTACCTCACTCACTCATCTCTGATGATTAGAGATAAGGGTATTATGATTGTTGCAGAATACCACAACGGTGAAATCAAGTCACAGAGTCAGATATCACCACGTGCTGTTGCTTTAATCAACAAGATCGTTAAGGATTACAAATATCTCGTAGGACCTGTAGGAGACTAATATGAGCACAATAGCAATTAAGAATACCCGTGTACTTCAGACAAAGGGCGATGTAGACGTACTTGAAGGAGTAGACGTAGTAATTAAGGATGATAAGATTGTTGCAGTCGGAAAGGATGCAGCTAAGGATGTAAAGGCAGACAAGGTGATTAACGGCAAGGGTAAAACCGTTATGCCAGGCTTTGTATGCGGACACCATCACTACTACAGCGGCCTTTCCAGAGGTATGCAGATAACAGCAGGTCCTCAAACTGACTTCATCCAGGTGCTAAAAGAATGGTGGTGGCGCCTTGATAGAGGCCTTCAGGAGGAGAGCACGTACTACTCATCAATGATCTGCTCAATAGAGGCAATCAAGGCAGGTACTACTGCGGTTATCGACCATCACGCATCGCCTAACTACATCAATGGCAGCCTTTCTACAATCGCAAAGGGTCTTAAAGAGACAGGCCTTAGAGGGCTCACATGCTATGAGGTTACAGACCGTAACGGTGGCATGAAAGAGGTTGAAGAAGGCGTTGAGGAGAACATCCGCTTTGCAAAGGAATGTGATGATGAAAAGAAAAAGCTCGGCAACGATGCGCTTGTAGAGGCAATGATCGGTGGACACGCTCCATTCACGATTCCTGATGAAGGGTTAAAGCTTATGTCTAAGGCATGTAAGCAGACCAAGCGCGGTATGCATCTTCACATCGCTGAGGATAAGTACGACGTGGTCTACTCGCATCACCATTACAACAAAGACATCGTAAAGAGACTCGAGGATTTCGACCTTCTACACGAGAATACGCTTCTTGTGCATGGACTTCACTTGAACAAGGATGAGGCACGCATAATCAATGAACATAAGTGTTTCTTTGCCCACAACCCAAGAAGTAACATGAACAACCACGTGGGTTACTGCGGCGTATTACAGGATGTAGACAAGCTCATCATCGGCACAGACGGCTGTGGTGGCAACATGTTTGAAGAGATTAAAATCGGCTTCTTTAAACATAAGGATGACGGCGGTCCATGGTGGCCATCGAACTACCTTGAGGCACTCACACGTGCAAACGACCTACTCGAGATGTACTACGGACGCAAGTTCGGCAGAGTTGAGAAGGGTTACGTTGCAGACCTCGTGATACTCGATTATCAGAACCCAACTCCACTTATCAAGGAGAATCTTGCAACTCACATTCTATGGGGTATGAGCTCAAACGTTGTGGAAAGCGTAATTGTAAACGGCGTTATTAGAATGGAAAATCACGAGATTGTTGGCATCGACACAGAAAAGGTATTCAAAGAGGCCTCAAAGTGTGCCGCAAAACTCTGGAAAGTAGTAGACAAGATTAAGGCATAAAAAATTGCACAACACTTCAAGGCAAGTGTGCAGTATTTGCACACTTGCTTTTTAATATAAAATCGATTAAATCCTTGAATTTCAACAATTTACGTTAATTTTCTAGAATTGGCACGCTTTTTGCATATAATAAAGTGCAAGGAGAAAAAGCCATGACAAGCACAACAGCATTAAACGACGAAACAATCGTTAGCATGTATTTTAATGACATTGCCAATTATCCATTACTATCAGAGAGCGAAGAAGAGAATCTAGCTCTAAGAGTTGCAATGGGTGATGAAAGAGCAAGAGAATTGCTTATCAAAAGCAACCTGCGCTTTGTTGTGAAAGTTGCAAAGGAATACCAGGGGTTAGGCTTATCCCTTCCAGAACTTATCAGCGAAGGCAATATTGGACTTACAGTTGCAGCAGACAAGTACGATGCAAAACGTGGCACACGCTTTGTAAGTTACGCAATTTGGTGGATCAGACAGTCTATCCTCAAGGCGCTTGGCGAGAAGAGCAGAGCAGTTCGCCTTCCACAGAATAGAGTGCTTGATTACACAAGAATCAAGAACGAATCAAATCGCTTTGAAGAGGAATACGGCAGAACTCCAACTGATAAGGAGCTCTCAAAACGAGTTAACCTTACAACAGAGGTGATCAGAAACATTCGTTTTGCAACCCTTCCGCAGATATCCCTAGACACTCCACTTCAGGGATGTGATGGTGAGAATACAAAAACAAACATGAAGGATACCATTCCTTCAGATGATAGCAACTTTGTTGTAGACATGGAGGAACAGGAGTCTAGAGACGAGGTGCTTGATGTAGTCAACGCTCTTTCTAAAAAGGAGTCAGATGTGATTAAGATGCGCTTTGGACTCGATGGATACAGCGAGATGTCACTTGCCGACATTGGCGAGGTGATGTCACTAACAAAAGAGAGAATCAGACAGATTGAAAAGGAGGGACTTGCACATCTAAGGTCAATGGTTAAAGACAGAGACCTTCATATGAACTAAAATTTTTTCATTTTAAATCCGTATATTAAGTATTATTTTAGGTGGATATGATTATTGCCTATCCGCCTTTTTTTTTATATATTTTAGATATAAAACTATAGGAGACTTAAAAGATGAAACTAACAGATGTTAAAAACGAGGCTCTTGTCAAATGGGTAGAGAAAATTGCAAAACAAACTACTCCAGATGACATTTATGTTTGCGACGGATCAAAACAGGAATACGATACATTGATGCAGCAAGCTGTAGACTCAGGTCTTGCAATCAAACTAAACGAAAGCAAAAAGCCAAACTGCTTTTTATTCCACTCAGATCCATCAGATGTTGCTCGTGTTGAAAAGAGAACATTTATTGCATCAAAAACTGAGGAAGACGCAGGTCCAACTAACAACTGGATCGATCCAAAAGAGTTGAGAAAGACACTTGATGATCTTGCTAAGGGCTGTATGAAAGGCAGAACAATGTATGTGATTCCATTCTCAATGGGTCCTGTTGGTTCACCACTTTCAAAGATCGGCGTTGAGATCACAGATAGCCCATACGTAGTATGTAACATGCACATCATGACACGTGTTGGTACAAAGATTCTCGACCTAATCGGCAAGGATGGTTCATTCGTTCCATGCTTCCACTCAGTTGGTAAGCCACTCCAGAACGGTGAAAGCGATAACGGCGTATGGCCATGCGCACCAATGGAAGACAAGTACATTGCACACTTCCCAGAGACAAGAGAGATCTGGTCTTATGGTTCAGGTTACGGTGGAAACGCTCTTCTTGGTAAGAAATGTCTTGCTCTTAGAATAGCATCAGTACTTGCACGTGACGAAGGTTGGCTTGCAGAGCACATGCTTATCCTAAAGATAACAAGCCCAGAAGGCGAAGTAAAGTACATCACAGCTGCATTCCCATCAGCATGTGGTAAGACGAACCTCGCTATGCTTATTCCAACAATCAAGGGCTGGAAGGTTGAGACAGTTGGTGATGATATTGCATGGATGCGCTTCGGTAAGGATGGCCGCCTCTACGCAATCAACCCAGAAGCAGGCTTCTTCGGCGTTGCTCCTGGAACAAGCTCAATCAGCAACAGGAACGCTCTAATTGCTGCAAGCAAGAACACAATCTTTACAAACGTAGCACTTACAGAAGATAAGGACATTTGGTGGGAAGGCATCGGATACGACGCACCTGGTAAGCTCATCGACTGGAAGGGTAACGAGTGGGTACAGGACAAGAATGATAAGAGTCAGGCTCCTGCTGCTCATCCAAATTCACGCTTTACAGCTCCAGCATCACAGTGCCCATCAATCGCACCAGAGTGGGAAGATCCAAACGGAGTTCCAGTATCAGCAATCCTATTTGGTGGAAGACGTCCATCAACAATCCCACTTGTACACATGGCAAGAGATTGGAACCACGGTGTATTCCTTGGATCAATCGTTGGTTCAGAGGTTACAGCTGCAGCTCTCGACGTTAAGGCAGGTACAATCCGCCGCGACCCATTTGCTATGCTTCCATTCTGTGGTTACAACATGGGTGAATACTTCAAGCACTGGATCGAAATCGGTAAGCACGAGGGTGCTAAACTTCCAAAGATCTTCTACGTCAACTGGTTCAGAAAGACAAAAGACGGCAAGTGGTTATGGCCAGGTTACGGTGATAACAGCCGCGTTCTTAAATGGGTATTTGAATGCTGTGATGGCAAGGCAAAGACTGTTGATACACCAATTGGTATCATGCCAGCTCTTGATGCTATTGAACGCCCAGAGGGAGTATCAGAAGAAGATATGAAGGAACTTCTTGCGGTGGATAAAGAAGGTTGGCTCAGAGAGGTTAAGGATATCCGTGAGAACCACTATCCAAAGTTTGGTTCACACCTTCCAAAAGAGCTCAGCGCTTGCCTTGATGAACTCGAGAAGAACCTATCTAAATAATTGTTGTTACTAAGACAATAATTGATTTAACTTGAGGGGATTTCTTAGGAAGTCCCCTTTATTTATAGTGGATGAAAAAGTCAGCGCATTGGTTTGAGAAGTTAACGATCCTCATGTTTTGCTTGGTGATAATAGGCGTGTTGCATTTTCTCACGTTCACGCTGATTAATAAGGAGTTTATTGAGGAGAAGAGGGACATTGAACGTATATTGTTCGACCTCTACATCGCGTCAAAGTCCAATGAACAGCGAATTTCAACAATCCTTAAGGATAACGGCGTTGAAGGCATCGCAATCTACGATAAAAGCGGAAAGATGTACTACCACTACGGAAATACTCCAGTATATGATGATCTTCCGATTAATCAAAATAACTTTGTTCCAGGCACATCCGACCTTGTTATCAAGAAAAACGTGGTTGAATACGTGGGGTACCCTCAGCAACGAGGAGCTGCAAGTCAAGAAAGGCAAGGCTTTGATCTTGCTCAGTTCATGCGTGAACTAGTAACGCAAAGGAATCAGACACCAATTGAGGGGCGAATGTTGCCGCTTCAAACCGTGTACGTGAGAAAGGCAGACTCAAGCTTTGCTCATCGGGTGATAGCGCTAAGGGTGATACAGGTGCTATCAACTGTGATAATAGCAATGCTCGGCATGGTGCTCTGGCACTACGAAAAGCGTAACGAGATGCTTTTGGAAAAGGTGAACAAGCGTGAGTCAAAGGCAACCATGAGTGAGGCTGCACGTACGCTTGCACATGAGATTAAAAATCCACTTTCCACAATCAAAATACAGCTTGCGATACTTAAAAAGACGTCACCTGAGAACGCAAGTGACTACGATCTTATCGAAAATGAGGTTGAACGCCTACTCACTCTTGCAGATCGCACAACGAACTTCCTCAGCAATCCACTTGGAACTCCAAAGCGCATTAAACTCATTCCGTTTATCGCAGAATTCTGCACGCGTTTTGAATACCCATTATTAATCGCAAACGAGCCTGGAACTGATGACATTGCTGTAAACTTTGATGAGATAAGACTTAGAAGCATCATAGAAAACCTCATCAAAAACGCGGTAGAGGCGTCGGAAGAGAGAATTAAGAACGAGCACTTGGACTATAAAGAGCCCATCAGAATAGAAGTGGCTGAAAAGGGGAAGGCTGGCGTGAGGATCCTTGTGCAAGACAGGGGTGTTGGACTTCCAAAAGGCATAAAGGCAGACGAGCTATTTAACGCGTTCTACACCACAAAAATCAAGGGCTCTGGCATTGGACTTTCAATCTGTAGTCAGTTTGTTGAAGCTCAGGGCGGAACAATTAACATATATGATCGTGAGGGCGGCGGAAGCGTTGCTGACGTAGTTTTAAAGAGGGCATAGAATGAACATTTTAATAATTGATGATGAGGAGATGCTCAGAAGCCAACTGATTAAGTACATGTCGCTTGAGAACATTGAGGCAGAGGGTGCTGCAAACGGACGCGAAGGCATGGATAAGATCGAAAAGCACAGTTACGATGCCGTGATTGTGGACTTCAGAATGCCGGAGATGGACGGCCTTGAGATGATCAAAAAAGCCCGTAGCCACGGATACCGTATGCCAATCATCATGATGAGCGCACACGGTGAGACAAAGGATGCTGTTGAGGCGTTAAAAAGCGGTGCAGACGACTACATTATCAAGCCTTTTGCCCCAGATGAACTTGTGATAAGAGTTAAGCAGTGCATCGATTCATTCAAGACCAAAAACTACATAGAATTTGTTAAGAAAAAATCGGAATACACCAATACATTCATAGGCGAGTGCGACGAGATTAAGCACATAAAAGACATGGTTGAGCGCATGAGTTCATCGCTATCAAACGTGTTAATCACAGGCGAAAGTGGCACAGGAAAAGAGGTACTTGCGCGCTACATTCATCATTACTCGCCCTTCCAGACGGGGCCATTTGTTGCAATCAACATTGCAGGAATTCCTGAAAACCTCATCGAAAGCGAGCTCTTTGGGTATGAAAAGGGCGCGTTTACTGGTGCAGTCTCACGAAAGGCAGGCCTCTTTGAGCTTGCTCAGGGCGGAACGCTCTTTCTGGATGAGATCGGCGATGCATCTCTCTCGCTTCAGGTGAAGCTCCTACGCGTGATCCAGGAGAAAACCATCATGAGAGTGGGCGGAACCACATCAATCCCAATCAAGGTACGCTTCATCAGCGCAACAAATAAGAACCTCGAGGAGATGGTAAAAGAGGGCACATTCAGGGAGGATCTATTCTTTAGAATCAACGTTGTGAACTTCCATCTTCCTCCTCTACGTGAACGAGGGGATGATGTAATTCTGCTCTCAAAGGCCATAGTAACTCGTCTTGGCAACAACATGGCATCAAACGTCAAAGGGCTATCAGACGGCGCAATTAAGAAGATTTGCTCGTACAGCTTCCCTGGTAACATCAGAGAGCTTGAGAATACGCTTGAAAGGGCGATAATCTTCTCAAATGGAGCCTACGTTGATGAAAATGCCCTTGAGTTCTCATCAAAGGTGACCTTAGGTGCAACTCCTTCAAACGTGGTTACTATGAAGGATGCAGAAATCCTTGCTATCAGGAACGCCCTATCTGCAACGGATAACAACAGGACGAAGGCGTCGGAGATGCTTGGAATTTCAAGGCGTTCTCTCATCACCAAAATTGAGGAATACGGGCTTTAAAACTTGCTGATAAGTAACCCCATTCACTCATTGCAAAACAAAAATTAATTTAGTACTATAATTAGATATGGATAAGAAACGTTCAACTTCTGGCGATAACAGTGCAGTAATAAAGCCAAAAAAGCATCACAGTGCTCCACATTTTATGAGAAACATCGGTTGGTACTTTGCAATTTTAATCGTAGCAATATTGATAGTAATCATGGCAGTGCCATCAGTTAGCGTGTTTTCGTCACGTGGCAGAGGCGAGGGTTATACCTTTGGTAAGTTCGGCAATAGAAATATTGAATTTACAGACGGTTCATACATGCTCTACGCTTACAACGGCATTATGCAGCAATACTCACAGTACTTCGACAATACTCAGTTGAACAATATGCAGATGTCAATAATGCAGCAGGCATTCCAGACAGGCGCAGTCTCTGAAGGCACAAGCTATTACGCATCATCATCAGACATGACTGTTACAGACAAGCAGGTTGACGATTACATCAAAGATGTCTACACAGACCAAGACGGCAAGTTCAACAGAAACGCATGGGCTAGCCTATCCACAGGAGAAAAGGCAAGAATCAGACGCTTTGCTAAAAACGAGATTATCCAGAACTCATTCATCGATGACATCAAGACTGTAACTATTCCAAAAGGTGAGATTGAACTCATCAAGAGCTACAAGCAGGAACAGAACAACAAGGATGCAGAAAAGCAGAATGAAAACAATGCTAATGCAGCAGCATCAGCAGAAGGTGCAGAGGCGGCACCTATAGAACCAGTAGCACCTGTAATCGTTACAGATGCAATCGTGATTAAGGACATCAGGGATACCGCAACAGAGCGCTATAGTTCTGCACTCCTTTCATCACCAAAGCTTACAGACAATTTTGTAGATACATACAACAAGAGGATCCTTCCAATTATCGAAGCTAACAAGAGAGCAGCAGAAGAGGCTGAGGCTAACGCTGCAGTAAGCACAGTTGAGGAAAATCCAAACCCAATCGTTACAGATGAGACTACAGATGATGTAAACAGAGATAGCATTACTGCTGACGTTGCGTTGGATGACGTTCAGGCGGAGGATGCTCAGAACTAATGAGCTTTACGGTAATTGACGGCGTAATACTTCTAATATTTGTCGCAGGCGGAATAGTTGTTGCACTTAAGGGTTTCTTTGCGGAGCTCGGATCAAAGGCAAGCTATTTTATTGGCTTTCTTGTGTCTATGATGTTCACGCGCCGTCTTGCATACTTTGTTGCAAACTCACTTGATATACAGCAGTTGTTGCCAGTTTCGCTTATCACGTTTCTTGTGTTGTTTTACATTGGATTTTTGCTCTGTAGGGTGCTTGCAAACGTTTTAACAAAGGCTATAGAAGGGGTCAAGCTCGAGGTGATAAACAAGACGCTCGGATTCTTCCTTGGTATCATTGAAGCGTTCGTTTGTATATCACTTGTGCTCTATATCCTACGCTACCAAACCCTCTTTAACCTTACAAACGTGCTTAATAACTCATTTATGTATACACGCATTTTTGAACCTATCTACGACTGGATTTCAAGGGCGGGGATAGTGGATCAAATATCACAGAGCATCGGCACTTAAAATGCTTGAGAAAACAAAAGCAATTCAACCAAAGGTACAAGGCGACTTAGTAAGAGCATTTAACGAAAATAGATTCCCACGTTCAGTACTCTTTGCAGGCGGACGCTATACAGGGCGTTTGACATCTTCCCTTGAGTGCGCAAAGGAATTGCTTCACGTTGATAACTTATACAGAAACATCCCAAATTTATATCTATCGCTTTCACGCTCGTACGCTACGGACTTATCGGCAAAGGCAAGTCTTTATAAGAAGCACCTTACGCGTAGCTCATTCCAGAACTTTCTTGATACGTTTTTTATCGTATTGCTGTCAGAGTCGTTTGCATCAATGCGCGAGGAATATGGTGTTAAGGCAACTAAAGACTCGGACAGTGCAGGTGAGCTCATCAACACATTCAATGCGCTTTTGGATATTTCTGACTTGTACGACGATAAGGATAGGGTTGAACCGCTTATAGACAAGGTGTTGAAGCTTTCTGATAAGATCAAGCCATCCCCTGTTTTTTCAATCAAGGATGTGAGGGCGTTTAAGGCATCATCTGAGCTTCATACCGCAGAAGGAGGGGCGCGAATCTACATTGTGGAAGGGCTTGAAAATGCGAGCATTGGCGCAAAAAACGCCTTTCTTAAGCTTCTTGAGGAGCCGCCTGAAAATTCATATATCTTTATCCTTAGCGAGGTTAAGGAGCGCCTTCTTGAGACTATCCTGTCGCGTCTGACTACTTTTACATTCCTTCCGCTTCCAAACAGCGTTAAGAACGGCATAATTGTGTCGTATAACGAGGATGGACGCAAGTTCGATTCGCTTGAGGACTTCTTCCTCACAATCGGATTTGAAGAGAGCAACGTAATCAAGACGATGGCAAAGGACTTTGCTTGTTTTACGCTCTCAAATAAGGATCTCAGCAAGGCGCGTGAGATTGCACTACAATTTGCCGCAAAGAGCAAGGAAGGAAACGCAAAGACGCCGTATCTACTTAAAATCTTCTCAAACGAGGTATTTATTGAGGGTAAGAGGATACTAAGCGAGCGCGAGGAGAGCACATATTACTTACAGGCACTGCTTACATCGCTTTCAAAAGCAGAATCGCGCGTGAATGCATACAACCAGTCTCTACGTAACTCGCTACTCATCCTATTGGACGATTTAATAAAGTTGTAGTATACTTTTAGACATGGCAAAATCGGGCGAAAAAGCACTAGTCGTAATGCCACCTACAACAGGTGGAGTTCAAGACGGCAGAAAGGGCATTGACGAGATCATCACAAACAGTTCTCCTATGGCTCATATTGTCGAGATGGTGCTGCGTATTGCCCCGTCAAACCTTAGCATATTGATCACAGGTGAATCGGGTGTGGGAAAGCAGGTGGTTGCTGAGGCTATACACACGTCATCTGGACGCAAGGGTGCATTTGTGGACACCCACTGCGCAGCCTTTTCTCCAACGCTTCTTGAAGATGAGCTATTCGGACACGAAAAGGGTGCTTTTACAGGCGCAATTACATCCAAAAAAGGCATATTTGAAAAGGCAAACGGTGGAACGCTATTCCTTGATGAAATTGGCGAAATAGATCCAACTGTACAGGTAAAGTTGCTTAAAGTACTTGAGGAGAAGAAATTCACGCCTCTTGGATCCGATAAAGAGATCAAGAGCGACTTCAGGTTAGTATCCGCAACAAACCGAGACCTTAAAAAGGAAGTTGAGGAAGGGAGATTCCGGGAGGATCTCTACTACCGCATCAACAAGATGAACCTCGACATCCCGCCACTCAGGGAGCGTAAAAGCGACATTGTAGCGCTTGCATCCTCGTTTTTAGAGCGTTACTCGCGTGAGAATAAGAAAAACATCCAGGGATTTACGGAGGAAACTGCAAAGATCCTTCTTACGTACAAGTGGCCTGGTAACATCAGGGAGCTTCAGAACGTGATTGAGGCAAGTACGGTGCTTGCAGACGGCTCGTTTATCACAAAGGATGACCTCCCGATGTATCTTCAGCATCTAGACGTCTCTGATAACATCAAGACTGAAGACATTCCAATCATCCATAGCGACGAAAGGCGAGAGACCATCCGTAAGGAAGATCAGGATGAGCCTACAACCATCATAAACAAGGGTTACGAGACTCAGTCGGGGCGCTATGTATCAATTAAACTTGGAACTCTCAAGGAGATGGAGAGGGATCTTATCAAAGCCACGCTTGACTTCTACGGTGGCAATAAAACGCAGGCGGCGATTGCACTTGGCGTAAATAGAAAAACGCTAGCCAATAACAGCTAGCGTCTTAAATTGATTAATGATTTTGCATCAATTATTCGATAACAGCGATGATGTCCTCGTTCTTGATGAGAAGATAGTTAACATCTCCATCCTTGAATGAAGTACCAGCGTACTTGTCGTACATAACCTTCTGCTTAACTTTTACAGAAATCTCTTTGTCTGTACCTACAGCTTCAACAGTACCAATCTGTGTTTTCTCCTGAGCTGACTGTGGGATGTAAATTCCACCCTTTGATTTTTCCTCAGCTTCACTAACTCTAACGAGAACTCTATCTCTTAGTGGAGTAATTTTCATATTTTCACCTCTTATTAATGATATTTTGAACTTTATTAATTATAATCAATTTTACTTATAAATACAAATGCGATTTTTTATGTAATTTGTAATTACTTTGTCGAATCAAATCCAATTGAATTATTATTAAAAAAAAGTGTAAAATTTAACAAAATTGATACTTGGAGGAAAAGATGAAAGTATTAAACAACATTACTGAGTCCATTGGCAACACGCCACTTGTTCAGCTTAAAAGCATCGAGAACAAGCACTCATTGAACGCTCATCTTTTTGCAAAAGCTGAAGGCTTTAACCCTGCAGGTTCTGTAAAAGATCGTATCGCCTATTCAATGATTTCCGAAGCCATTAAGGACGGTAAACTTAAGGTTGGTTCAACAATTATCGAGCCAACATCAGGAAACACAGGCATAGGGCTTGCTATGGTTGGAGTATCACTTGGATTTAGAGTAATCCTAGTTATGCCAGAGACTATGTCAGTCGAGAGACGATCTCTAATGAAGATCTACGGAGCTGAAATTGTACTCACAGAGGGTGCAAAGGGCATGCCAGGTGCAATCGCAAGAGCAAACGAAATGCTCTCTGAGATTCCAAACGCAGTCATTCTTGGACAGTTTGTGAACCCAGCAAATCCTAAAGCTCACTACGAGCATACAGGTCCGGAGATTTATTCAGCTCTTGATGGAAATGTGGATATCCTCGTTGCAGGCGTTGGCACAGGTGGAACTATCACAGGTGTTGGCAGGTACCTTAAAGAGAAGAATCCTAACGTAAAGGTAATCGCAGTTGAACCTGCAGGAAGCCCAGTTCTTTCTAAGGGCGTAAAAGGACCACACAAGATTCAGGGAATCGGTGCAGGTTTTGTTCCTGAAGTTCTCGATACAAAGATCTACGATGAGATCATCACAGTTACAGATGAAGATGCACTTAATAGCGCAAGAGAAGTCTGCGGTGTTGAAGGACTCTTTGTGGGTATATCATCAGGTGCTGCATTATGGGCTGCACTCAACGTTGCTAAGAGAGCGGAAAACGCAGGTAAAAACATAGTTGCTATTTGCCCAGACAACGGCGACAGATACCTCTCAATTTACGCAAGTTAATTAACATAAGAGTATCGATGGGGGATAATATGAAACATAAGGTTGAGATATGTGTTGGAACTGCATGCTTTGTACAAGGAGGGGCAGATCTCCTAACATACAACGAGTTTCTAGACGATGAAGTGCTTTCAAAATGCACTATCGATGGCACAAACTGCTTCGACGAATGCAAGAAATGCCAGGGTGAGCATAAACCACCATTTGTAAGCATAGATGGCAAGATTTATGGAGAGATGCATAGAGAAAAGCTTTCACGAACGCTAAGAGAGATTATAAATGCTAGAGATTAACAACCAATACACAATCCTCAGACGTCAGATAGACACAGAAGTTTTAAAGCTATTCTTCAACGGTACTCTTGAAAACGAAGTTGATAAACTACCGATACAGATCATCCCAAAGGATAGAAATCCAAGCAGATGCTGTATCTTTAAGGAAAGGGCTATGGTTCGTTACAGAATCATGGCTCTACTTGGTATAAACATCGAGAAATACGACGATGAATATAAACCGCTAAAAGAGTATGTAGAAGAGATTCTAGAAAAGGATCCGGATGAGCTTCCAGTGCTCACTACAATCAGCGTAGGATGCCATGGATGTCCCCCAGAGCAGTATAGAATTTCGGATGCATGTAGAGGATGTTTTGCACGTCCTTGTGCCACTAACTGTCCAAAGGATGCAATAGTATTTATTGGCGGTCAGGCACATATTATTGAAGAAAAATGTATCAAATGTGGAAAGTGCTACGGTGTATGTCCATACCACGCTGTACTACACCTTCCTGTGCCTTGCGAGGAGGCTTGTCCTGTAGCGGCTGTACATAAGAACGACGATGGTGTTGTTGAGATCGACCACGACAAGTGCATCAGCTGCGGAAAGTGTACAGTATCATGCCCATTTGGAGCTATTGCCGAACGCAGTGGACTCATGCCTGTTGCCAAGATGCTCAAGAACAACGAAAAGACCATCGCTATGATTGCACCAAGCATTGAGGGGCAATTCCCAGGCACTCTATCGCAGATCAAGTCTGCCCTGTTAAAGCTCGGCTTTACAAAGGTAGTTGAGGTTGCAAAGGGCGCAGAGATCACATCGATTAACGAGGCAAAAGAGGTTGCGGAGAAGATTGAGAAAGGCGAGGGTTACATGACCACAAGCTGCTGTCCTGCATACATTGGACTTATCAACAAGCACCTAACCTTCCTTAAGGACATACACTCAACTGCACGCACTCCTATGGGATACACAGCGGAGCTTTGTAAGAAGGAGTTCCCAGATTACAAAACAGTATTTGTAGGCCCATGCCTTGCAAAGAGAGTGGAGGGTGCATACACGCCAGAGGTAGACGGAGTGATCAACTTTGGAGAGCTTGCAGCGCTATTCCTTGCTCGCGATGTTGATGTTGCTAAGGAGCCTAAGGCTGACCTTGGTGAAACCGACTCGTTCAAGGACTGCAGAAACTTTGCCCTAACAGGTGGAGTTGCATCATGCGTGCTCTGTAGAGCTGTTGATAAGGATAAGGTGAGAACACTCTCGATCAACGGGCTTGATAAGAAGAACGTCAACCTTATGCGTACATGGGCAAAGAGACCACCAGAGGCAGATCTTGTAGAGGTGATGTGCTGTGAAGGCGGCTGTATCGCAGGTCCTGGCACCATCACAAAGCCGTCTCTTGCAATGAGACTCAGAGGAAAAGAGTAAAATTTCAACAAAATTTAACACTAATGTCATAAATTAGCGTTTTTTCGCAACTTTAGTCATATGTAAGCACGGAGGTTTGCATATGGCTAAGATTGTATCTCACTACGTTTGTAGTGTTTGTGGACGCGTTGAGGATAAGCTGCTCGACGTGTGTCCAAGTTGTCAAAAATCAGGAACGTTTGAAAGGTCTGTCTATGAAGGTAACATAGGAAGCGTTGCGTACAGAAGAGAAAGGCGATCGTATCCGTCTGTCGGTAACATCAACTCGGAGCCACTCAAGAAGTTAAGTGAAATCAAGATTTTTGAGAATGTACGGTTTTCAACTGGGCTCTCAGAATTCGATAGAGTACTTGGTGGTGGTATCATGAAGGGAAGTAGTGTGCTCTTAGGGGGCGAGCCTGGCATAGGAAAGTCGACTTTACTTCTAGAGACGATTTCGAACATCTCAAAGGATCATTCGGTTGTTTATATTTCTGGTGAAGAGACAGCCTCGCAGGTTAAAAGCAGGGCTGAAAGACTTGGAGTTGATACGGAGAGGATTAACATCTTTACCTCCACACGTCTTAGCAGTATCGTAGATCTTCTATGGAGGGAGAGACCCGATGTGATCGTGGTTGACTCTCTGCAAACGTTAGCCACATCTGATATAGATTCACCTCAGGGGTCATCCTCGCAGATTAAAGCCTGTACTTCATCGCTTACAGAGACAATTAAATTGCTAGGAACCACCGCTTTTTTAGTTGCACACATCACTAAGGAAGGTACTATTGCAGGCCCCAAGCTTGCGGAACACCTTGTGGATACTGTGTTGTATTTCGAGAGCGCTGAGGGGTTGCTACGCACCGTGAGGGCGCAGAAGAACCGCTATGGATCGTCAGATGAGGTTGGCGTGTTTATTATGGGGGAGAAAGGACTCTCCTGCGTAAGTGACCCCTCTCTGGCCTTTGCAGTGGAAAGGGAGGGGGATCTTCCGCCTGGCATAGTAAATACAGCTGTGATTGAAGGAACGCGGGCGATCTTTGTTGAGCTTCAGGTGCTATCAACCCCGTCTAAGGGTCAAAATAGACGCATCTACAGCGATAAAGTGGACACTAGCGCTGTTCAGCGCGTGGTGGCAATATTGGAGAACCAGGCGAATATCAACTTAGGGATGAGCGACATCTACGTGAACGTGGGAGGAGGAATGCATCTTACTGATCCACAGATTGAACTTGCGCTTGCCGCCGCAATTTACACATCGTACACGGGCATATCGCTTAAGGCGAAGGCTGTATTCTTCGGAGAGCTCACATTGATTGGTGAAATTAGAAAGGCGCAGTTTATCCAAAAACGCGTAAGGGTATCATCAAGTATGGGTTACAACATCGGCGTATACAAGGGAGTATCCGAGGACGAGGAGGATGAGAGTGATGTTCATCACATCGAGATTTCAACGCTTAAGGATCTTAAAAAGATAATCGATGAGCTCAGCAAGTGATAGCGCCGAGTGTTGGTAGGGTCAACGTATGCTATTAGAACATAAGCGTATTAGCAGAGCGGAATTATAAACCTAATCGCCATGCGCTTGATTTTAAACCAGAGGCTCTCTTTGAACTCCGTAACCTGTCTTGATTTCTCAAACAGCTCATCAAAGGTGCGTTTTACATCGGCGATGCTATCTGTGTTAAACAGCGCGGTTCCGCATTCAAAGTTGAGGTAGAATGAGCGGTAGTCGATGTTCACAGAGCCCACCGTTGCCACGTTGCCGTCTGCAAGGAGTAACTTTGCGTGGAGGAATCCAGGAGTGTATGTATAGATTTTCACGTTGTTTTCTAAGAGCGTTTTAAAGTAGCTTTGCGTGATTGTATACACTATTTTCTTATCAGGAATGCCCGGAACCACAATGCGCACATCTATTCCACTATTTGCCGCAAGTATCAACGCCTGTAGCGTCGCCTCATCGAGTGCAACGTATGGCGTTGATATGTAAAAGTACTTCTTTGCGTTGCCAAGCATGCTTAAAAGCACATTACGGGCAAGGGGAATGTCATCAAACGGGGATGCGATAAAGAACTCATGGTAACCGCTTGGGTGGATGTCGTTGCACTTTTCGGCTTCAGGAAGTGCAAACGGTTTACCTGTTGCAAACTCCCAGTCGTGAGTGAACACCTCAATTGCATCATCCACAGCCTTACCTTTTATCATCACGCCCGTGTCGAACCAGTGGCCGTATGGCGAGTTGACGTTTATGTATTCATCGGCAAGGTTTATGCCTCCTGTGAATCCCACGTATCCATCAACCACAACGATCTTACGGTGATTTCTAAAGTTGAGCGAGTAATCGAGGTGGAGTTTTACCCTGTTAAACGGTGCAACATCTATCTTGTTTTTGATGAGATTCCTAATGGTTTTGATGGAAAGGCGCCCTATGGTTCCCATGTCGTCGTATAGGATCTTTATTGTAACGCCTTCCTTAGCTTTTTTAAGTAGCACATCCTCAACGCGTTTCCAAAGGACGCCCTCTGCGATGATGTAGTACTCAATGAGGATGTAGTATTTGGCATTTTCTAGCGCTTTTATAATCTCATCCCATGCATCTTCACCCTTTGAGAAGAACTTGCTCTCAGTTTCGCTATAGAGCGATGTCCCTAAGTTTTCTGCAATATATGATGCCGTACGGGCAAGGTTAGGATCCTCATTCTCAAGTTGGCTTCT
Organism: uncultured Spirochaetaceae bacterium; assembly: GCA_945910645.1. Taxonomy (GTDB): domain Bacteria; phylum Spirochaetota; class Spirochaetia; order Sphaerochaetales; family Sphaerochaetaceae; genus UBA9848. The sequence goes on from CAMDZB010000006.1 coordinate 21,233, forward strand.
GTTAACCTTTGATTTTTTGCTCTCCTTAAAGTTTATCTCTTCCTTGTAGTCCCTGCGTCTTCTGTAGGACTTTCGCCACTTTTTTGGAAATGGTCGCTGGTTTGCGCATAGCACGTATAGGAGTCCTCCAAACGTGGGGGAGATAAAGAACAGCACCATCCAGTTGATTCTGTATGCGTAGTCCATCTTCTCGTGTAAAAGTACGTAGACAAGCATTATTAAGGTTAGAATCTTGAGCGCATAAACGATGTTCTCAATCCATGTGTATTGCTTGATTAGAAGTCCGTTAATATGAAGTAGAAGTAATACAGTTAGTATTATTTCAATTATGTAGATTACCACAAGGCGGAAAATCGCAGACGAGAGGATTTTAGATAGTTTCTTCATATATTTATATTATATCACCATCACCAAATGTCTCAACATCAAAAAAGATCTTGTAGAACGTCCTGAGTTCATCGTTTAAATCAAACGTCACGTATTGAGGATAGAGCGTGCCTAAAAGCCAGAGGATCCCGAGTACCTCAGATGAGCCTGGAGGGAATCCCATGTTCTCATAGGGGTAGTGAGGGAAGAAGTAATATGCTCCGCGCTTTATCACATCCATATTAGAAAGCACAGGTGATGTATTCACTATCTCCTTATCCACAAGAGGTGAAAATATTATCACATCAGGATTGTAGAGGAAGAACTCCTCTTCTGTGTAGTATGGCGCGTATGAGCGAGTGTCAAGTACTGTGGTTGTCGCTATGTTGTTTGAGCACATGTCGATTGACGATGAGAAGTATGAATCCTTAACAAACACGCGTTTTGCCGTGCGCCCCGAGAGGAAAAGAACATCCTTCTTCTCGCAATGCTTCAGCGTTTCATCCCTTAGAGTAAAAGTGCGATTGATGTAGTTTTCAACCTCGATTGCCTTACTATTTGCACCTAAAAGGGCTCCAACTCGCCTATAGATTGACGCTATGTTGCTCTCATCCATCGTAAGGTGAATAAAGGGGATTCCTGTTGTCTCTGTGAACCTGTCCATGTCCTCTTTTGACGTAGGTTTGAGCTGTCCAATGTCGATTACAGCATCTGGTGAAATTTTGATTAGATCCTCAAGGTTTACACGGCTATCAGGACCGTAGATTCGCCCGAGTAAGGGAAGGGATAGATACTTCTCTTTGATGATTGATTTTTCACTCTCAAGCCAGGGTTCTGCAATGCCTACAAGCGCGTCAGGACTGAGGGTATACACGATACCCTGGGAGATACGCCCAGATACCGCCACCTTTTTTAACGTTTTAGGAAGGATCACTTCACGTCCGCTGTCGTCCTTAAAGATCATGTAGCCATCTTTTATGTCCTGATTTGATGCCTCATCACGCTTTGAACAGCTTAGAGGCGTAAAGATGAGGGCGATACAAATGGTGAGTATAAGCGTCTTACTTTTCATCGCTATCAATTTCTGGATTAATTTTTCTAAACGCCTCTCTGATCTTTGCCTCCCATCCATTATTAGACGGTGTGTAGAAGTGAGAGCCTAAAAGCGAATCAGGGAGATACTGCTGCTCAACATAGTGATTCGGGTAGTTATGAGGATACTTGTAGTCCTTGCCGTCTCCGAATGCATCCTTATCCCTGTTTGCATCCCTAAGGTGAATAGGAACATCCTCAGGACGAGCGGTACGCTTTGCCGCACTCTCTGCATCAAAGTATCCGTTAACGCTGTCGCTCTTCGGGCATAGCGATAGATACAATGCTGCATGAGCAAGGTGATACTTGCCCTCAGGAAGTCCAACTCTGTCGAATGCACGAGCATCTGCCTCAACTATGCTCACAGCATTAGGGGATGCCATGCCGATGTCCTCAGACGCAAGTATTAACATACGGCGAAATATAAAGCGAGGATCCTCACCGCTTATGATCATACGGGCAAGCCAGTAGAGGGCAGCATCGCTATCGCTTCCACGCATCGATTTAATAAATGCGCTGATTGTGTCGTAGTGAGCATCTCCATCCTTGTCGTAGATGAGCGAGAGGTTCTGAACGCTGTTTTTTGCATCCTCAAGCGTGATGTGTTTAACGCCATCAACCTTCTCTGTAGTTTTAATGAGGAATTCAAGCGCATTAAGCAGGTTTCTTGCATCCCCGTGTGAGGTTTTAACAAGGTGATCTATTGCATCATCGTCAACTCTGATGTCGAGCCTGCCATATCCCTTGTTTTTATCACTAAGCGCGCGTTTTGCGATTGTGCGTAAGTCGTCATCGCTTAAGGATTCGAGCATGAATACGCGTGAACGTGAAAGCAAAGCGGAGTTGATCGAAAAATATGGATTTTCCGTCGTTGCGCCTATTAGGATGAGCGTTCCGTTCTCCACGTGGTAGAGGAGGGCATCCTGATGTGCCTTGTTCCAGCGGTGTATCTCATCCACAAAAAGCACCGTACGCTGATCGTAGAGGTTGTATCTCTCAATCGCGTTGTCTATCTCCTTTTTAAGGTCTGCACTGCCCGAAAGTACCGCATTTAGCGATGAAAAATGCGATGATGTATGGTTTGCAATGATGTTAGCAAGCGTGGTTTTGCCGCTTCCTGGAGGGCCTGCGAGAATGATAGACGACAGCGCGTCGTTCTTAATCGCCTTGTATAGCACGGAATTCTCATCAAGGATGTGGTGCTGACCTACAAATTCATCAAGCGTAGTTGGCCTCATTCTATGTGCAAGAGGTTCGATGCTTGTTTTGCCTTGAAACAGTCCTTTATCCATCACATTTCCGCCTGTATTTTTGCTATATCTTCACCGATTGAAAGCTCTGTCTTCCACTTGGCGTAGAAGAGCTCTGTTGTAACATCGAGAAGCGATATGTCTTTTTGAACTTCAAGCTGTGAGAGGTTCGATATGTCTTTGATGTTTTCAATGCTTGCTCTCCATTCGTTGTATGTTGAGAATATGCCGTCCCATTCCGAGTAGATGTCTTTATCATTGTAAAGCTTATCAAGCGATGTTCTGATGGCTGATTTGATGGTGCTTTGATACTTTGAAAGCGTGTAGTCCACAAGGGAGCCGTCGCTTATGTAAATTTGGAACGTATCCGAGTTCAACTGTTCGCGTAGTATGAGGTGAAGGTAGGTATTTTGTACGTCGCTTGAGAGTTCACGCATCGTCGCTTCAATCTTATCCGTAATATCCTCAATCCTGTTTGACATCTGAGGAATCTCGTTTTTGTGGATGTAGATGGGCTCTGATTCTCTGATGATATCTGATGATTTTAACGAAAGCTTCTGCGAGCGCTGGAATGCATATGATGAGGTGGTCTCTTGAATGGCTCTCACCTTGAGTATGAAGTTCTGTTTTTCGCTTCCTGTATACTCGTTCCAGCTCTTGATACGGACAGGTTTCTCCGATGCACATGAGGTTAGAATTGCCACGAGTAGGATAGTGATAATTTGTATAAAACATACAGTAATACGTTTTTTGTTATGCATCCTTATTTGATTATAATTCAAAGAACGGTTAATATAAAAGATAGAAAATTTAGGGAAGATTAAAAATGACCATTGAAAAAAGACAAAACGTATCCATAGTACTTAATGCACTCGTTGTGTGCTTTGTGATCTATTCATCGATATTTAACCTGATTGAGGACGGCTGGGGATTCTTCCAGTACTACACGGAGCTCAGCAACCTGTTTGGCGGTATCACATCGGCAATCTGCCTTTATCACTTCATCGCTCGTAAGCGTGGAAAGATTGATAAGATTCCAGGTTGGTGTACAGAGTTTAAGTTCTACGCAGTATGCTGTTTGATGCTTACATTCCTTGTTGTTGTAACAGTTCTTGCTCCTGAGAAGGGCGGATGGTATGGATATAGAACAATGCTGTTCGGAAAAACATCAATCTGCACTCACTTCCTCACGCCTCTTACAATCACAGCATCGTTTATCTTCTTCGATACAGAAAACATAAAGAAGAGTCCATTTAGGGCTATCATCCCAACGCTACTATACGCTGTTGTTGTGATTATATTAAATGTAGCACGCCTACTCACGGGGCCTTATTTCTTCTTACACGTCTATGAGCAGCCAATCTACATGACCCTGGTTTGGATGGTGGTAATCCTTGGCATTGATGCACTAATCGTACTTGTTATATCCAAGCTTAAGAAGCATTTTACGCCAAAAAACAGCTAAGTAAGCAGTGCATTGTTGCGGGATAGTGTATTATTGACTTGTAGAAGTTGATTGATATATTATAATTAGGTTAAATCATATTGTAATTAAGGAGACATAATAATGGCAGCATCAGGAACAATTTCTAAAAACGCACGCCGTGAAGGTGCAAAAGTTCTCACAAGCAGATGGGGTGGCACAATCGCTATGAAGTCTGTATTTGAAAACGGCAGACTAAGACACGTTGCATATTGTTCAAAGACAGGTAACACAGCACGCCGTCCAAAAGACTTAATGTAATTAGGGATTGAAGTGAAAAAGAAATTAGGCTTTTTATCCATTCTAGTTTTGATGATTTTATTATCGTCGTGCTTAACCTTTCAGGGAAACCCTGATTTAAAGGTGAAGGATAAAACAGTCTTCGAGAAAGAACCTTACTGGCTTTACGGAGTAAAGAGGGAAGTTCGAAGCAACGTAAATTACGTTCAGAACAACATCTTCCTTGTTTACACAGGTGGAATCAACGGCAACGCTACGGCCACAGAGAGGTCAATAGGTTTTGCTCGCTTTAAAACAGCAATTGACAAATATAAGGATCAGCCTAACTTCGTAATTATGGACTTAGGCAACCTTACCAACGGCAGCAGAAGCTTACTTGCATCACGAGGTCAGGATGCAGTCGACATTGTAAAGGATAACATCGACTATGATTTCATCCTTCCAGGAGTGCTTGATATCTCGCTTGGTGATGCAACATTAAAGGCAAACGCGGAAGCGCTCAACAAGCTGGATGGAAGCAGCCGTTACTCTGCATTTAACCTTCTTGATGAGGATGGCAGAAATTCACTCTTTGCACGCTACCAGCTCTACGATTTCTCAGGATACAAACTTGCTATTGTCGGATATGTATCACCAAGCGCTGCACGTGTAAAGTCAAATCTAACTGTCGATACAGACATAAATCAATTCCTAGCATTTTTAAAACTACTGCGTCGCCAGGGTGTGGACGGGATCGTTGTTACATCCTTCATTCCGCGCGGAGATGAGGGCTTCTATGTGAATGAAGGCGGATTTGTAGACCGCATCGCATCAGAAGTAGACGACATAATCCTCGTATCCGAGGGCACAAGGCAGAATACATCGTATGAGAAGGATGGCACAGCTGTGTCCATCATGAAGTCGGGTTTCGACTCATTCGGAGTTACAACAATCAAGGTTAAGAGCGCTGTAAAAGATAAGATCACATCAAACTTTGTATCAGCGTCAGACATTTCAGTTACATCACCTCGCTATCTTAAGGTAGACCCAGAGGTATCAGCAATAATCGAACAGCAGAAGGCATCGTTCAGAGAGAAGTACGCCAACATCGTTGCAATTCTACCTCAGGAGTATAAGACGTCACGCGAGAGCCTCAGAGAGGGCAACATCAGCGACGGCAAGCTTTCATCACTCCTTCTTGGCACAATGAAGAGCGTCACAAAGGCGGACGTATCGATGTTCCCTGCAGATTACCTCGTGAGCGAAGGATTCGACATGGGCGTTGTAACTCCAGAAATCGTTGATGGACTCTTCAGCGATGCATCAGTACTCAGAGTTGTTACGATTTCACCTCAGGATCTATACGCAATGCTCGAAAATAACGCTCGTTACATCTACGAAGGCCGAGACAACTTCATCAACACGAACGCTCGTATCGCATACGACTGGAAGAAGACAGCTATTTCGTTTGAACTACCAAACGAGTTCGGTGGCGACACTTCTTATCAGGATACAGAGAGTATGATTTCAGCAATCTACATCAACAACGAGCCTGTAGATAGAAACGACACCACACCGTCAATCAAGGTTGCATTCCCATCATCGATGAATGCAGACAGCGAATATGCACGCTACCTCAACAAGAGGGGAATCAACTACAATCCACTCTCAAGCTATGTAAAACAGGTGCTCAGAGATATCTATCCTCCGTTCTGATATGCATTTGCTGCAAACGATGAATCGTCATATAAAGTAGTTGTGCCTTATTTGATACTATTACTATCTTACTAAAAGGATGTCTGATGTCACACAAGTTAGAAGTTAAAAAATTATACAAAACTTTTGATGATAAAAAAATATTGAACAACATAAACTTTTATATTGATCAGGGCGAATTCGTGTCGGTTTTAGGCCCCTCTGGTTGCGGGAAAACAACGCTGTTGAGAATAATAATAGGATTGGAAAAAGCGGATGAGGGAACAGTGACGGTTGACGGGACTGATGTTACTTCATTTTCGCCCTCAAAAAGAAAAATGGGCATCGTGTTTCAAAATTATGCGCTTTTTGAAAACATGACTGTTCTAAGGAATGTAGAATATGCGCTTTTATGCGCTAAAAAGGGCAAAAAGCAAGCAAGAGAAATATCAATGGCATTGATTGAACAAATGCATCTTAGCGACAAGATAAACAAATATCCCTCAGAGCTTTCGGGCGGTCAGGCACAGCGTGTTGCAATAGCCAGAACCCTTGCACTATCACCCGAAATTATACTGTTTGATGAACCTCTATCGGCATTGGATGTTTCAACCAGGCTTGAAATGAGAAGTGAACTTAAGGAATTGCAAGCTTCACTTAAAACTACCATTTTGTACGTGACTCACGATCAGGAGGAGGCTGTTGCGCTTTCTGACAGAGTAATGGTAATGTCTGAGGGGGTAATACGGGCAATAGACACGCCTTATAATATCGTCAATTGCCAAACCGATGAGTTCGTAAATGAATTTGTTAAAAAGAATATACAGATAAAAGCTGAATCCCTTAAAAGGTTTATCAATTAGTCATCCAATATGAACAACAGATCACAAAACGGATTTTCATTCTTAAAATATGCTCTTATTCTGTTCTATGTCGTATTTTTGATTATCCCCTTGTGTATAATGCTTTCAAACATAAAGAACGCGGATATAAAGGAGACATTCACATCAATTTCTTTTATTAATGCACTCAGGAATTCAATTTTTTCATCCGTTATAGCAACATCTGTAAGTGTTTTGCTTTCGCTTACGGCCGCACTTTGTTTAAGAAGGACAGATATTAAAATCAAAAATGTTTTTCTGACCGTATTTACACTTCCTATGCTTCTTCCATCCGTTTCACACGCTTTTGGCCTGATATTGCTTTTCGGTTCAAACGGCATATTAACAAGACTATTACACATAACCGGTAATATCTATGGGTTTTACGGTGTGGTGGGCGCCCTTGTTCTGTATTCATTTCCGCTTGGCACGCTTATGTTCTATGATGTTTTAAGGTATGAGGACTACACTCAATATGAAAGTGCTTCCGTTCTTGGGATTTCAAAAACAAGACAATTTATCTCCATAACACTTCCGTTTCTGAAAAAGCCTCTGTTGACTGTTTTTTTTGCCGTGTTCACTATGACGTTTACCGATTACGGAGTTCCTCTTATGATCGGGAGTAAATATATAACTCTTCCCGTTATAATGTATAACGAAGTAATAGGGATGCTTGATTTTGCAAAGGGTAGCGTGATTGCACTTATTCTTCTTTTGCCGTCATTGTTGCTATTCTTTATAAACAAAAGGAATGTAACCGACAATTTACCTCTTATGCGGAAAGGAGTTAAAGTAAGCTCCTCTCTCGGAACACGTGCTCTTTCATACAGCTTTTGTATAATCGTATCAGTTGTTATTTCTTTGATAATGCTGTCTTTTATATATGTAAGCTTTATAGTAAAGTATCCTCAAAACACTTCGTTTACTCTGGATAATTTCAAAAGCATACTTGGGGTAGGCAGGATAAAATACCTCTTCCATTCCCTTGTAATTTCGTTCTTTACGGCAGTAATGGGAACAGTTATGGCATTCTTTTCTTCATATATAACAACAAGAACAAGGATAAAAAATTCATCAATTCTTCATTATATTACCGTATCAACAATAGCTGTTCCTGGGGTTGTTTTGGGGCTTGCCTATGCTTTTAGCTTTAAACAAACTCCGATTTACGGAACACTTTTTATTCTGATTGCAGTGAATACCGTTCATTTTATAGCCTCTCCATATCTGATGATTTCCTCATCCCTTCGTAAGCTGAATGAAAACATCGAAAACGTAGGATTGACGCTTGGAGTTTCACGTTTAAGAATAATAAAGGATGTTTTGTTTCCTCTGTCTTTAATAACCGTTATAGAGATGTTCACTTATTTTTTTGTAAATACCATGGTTACTGTATCAGCTGTGTCGTTCTTAACAAGTTCTGCTAATATGGTTCTTTCGCTCATGATAAATCAATTCCGTGCTCAACTCTTACTTGAAAGCGCCGCAGCAATATCGTTTATAATATTTTGTATTAATATTTTATTAAAAATAGTATTTGTATTATTTAAAAAAGCCATAAAAAGAAAAGGGTATTTATCAGTTATATAATAATTTTTTTCATTCATTCTTGTTATATTTGAAAATTCATTATATATTAGTTGACCTATAATAAGAGGTGATAATGAAAAGAATATCATTTGTATTGGCAATTATGCTGATGATTTTACCCGTTTTCTTTATTTCATGCCGGAAGGATAAAAAGGGCAATGAAGAGAAAGTTCAAATTGTAATCTATACTCCTGCAGAAGAAACGCAGTTTCAGCTTTATCAAAAGCGCTTGGCTGAAAAATTCCCCTCATACGACATAAGGATGGAATGGATGTCATCGGGTGATGGGGCTGCTCGCTTAAAAGCTGAGAAGGATAAAATTGCTGCAGACATACTTGTAACATGGGAGGGTGGATATCTTGGTATGCTTGAGGAAAACCTTGCATCTATTCCTTGGCTTGATAATGATATTTACCTTGATGATATAACATGGGAGAACAAAAAATTTGCTCCTGAACTCAGAAACTCTGGAGCAATAGTGCTTAACAATAAATTAATCAAGGAAAAGGGGCTTCCTATTCCCGAAACCTATGAGGATCTTTTAAATCCCGTTTATAAAAACCTTATAGCAATGCCAAACCCCAAAAGCTCCGGAACAGGCTATATGTTCCTTAAGAATCTTGTTAATGCTTGGGGTGAAGATAAGGCCTTTGAATACTTTGACAAGCTTTCCGAAAACATACTTCAGTTTACAACTTCGGGAGTGGGCGGATTGAATGCGCTTTGTCAAAATGAGGTTGCCATAGGTCTTGGAATGACCTCACATGCCGTTAAACTTATAAACGAGGATGGTTTTGATTTTACTATCAAATACTTTGCCGAGGGTGCACCTTATTCTATTTACGGATATGCAATCGTAAAAGGAAGAGAGAATAAAAAGGGAGTTAAGGAGGTTTTTGAATATCTTCGCCTTGATCTTACTTATGAGTTTGACAGCGCGTATTACCCCGAACAGATTTTCAAGGATAAAGTCTATAACATAAAAGGCTATCCTCATCCTATCCCATACGGGAATATGGAAAATAACACTCCTGAGGAAAAAGCAAGGCTTCTTAAAAAATGGAAGTATTGACAAAATATAAAAACTAATAGCTTGAAATAGTAGCCTTTGATTTATTACAATATAAGTAGGTTAGCGGCACCCAACTATTTTTAGTATCTAAACCCCGCCAGGGTCGGAAGACAGCAACGGTAGGATAATTAAGAATGAGCTTGGTAATGTTGCTAGCCTTCTTTATAATATGAGCGTGGACACAGGCGATTATCATCAGGAGATTCAAACTAAGTCTCGTTTTTATACAGAGGATTCAAGCCTCATTAGGATGAGTAAAACCACACCGACTAAAATCAGAACAAACAGCATAATCGATGTTGAACGCATCATAAACATTCCATTTTACAACAGGTACACAGGAAAAACGCAGGTTTTCTCACTATACAAAAATGATGATCTTACACACCGCGGTTTACACGTTCAGCTCGTGTCGCGTACAGCACGCACTATAGGTAAGGCGCTCGGGCTCAACACAGATCTCATTGAGGCAATAGCGCTCGGGCACGATCTTGGACACACTCCGTTTGGTCACATGGGTGAGAAGATCCTTGATGACATTCTGTATAGAAACACGGGGCGACACTTTATGCATAATGTTCAGAGTGTGCGAGTGCTTCGTAATATCTGCCCTGTGGGAATATCGCTGCAGACGCTTGATGGAATACTATGTCACAACGGCGAATTTGCATCGCAAGGGTTGTATCCCAAAGACAGTAAGATCCACTCGTTTAAAGACCTTGATGATGTTATGGAGGAGTCGTATACAAAGGGCGCTGACTTTGTAAAGCATCTTGTTCCATCCACGCTTGAAGGTGCCGTAGTTCGATTCTCCGATATGATAGCTTACCTTGGTAAAGACAGGCAGGATGCACGTAAATTTGCCCTTGAGCAAAATATCCAGTATAAAAACACAAATGGAATTTCAAACAGCACGATTATAAAGGAACTCACTGAAGACATAGTAGAAAACAGCCTTGGTAAGAACTGCATACGCCTCTCAGATAGTATGTTTAAGGAGCTACAGACGCTCAAAAACGACAACAAAGAGATGTACGAAACGCCAAAAGAGGTTGAGAGGCTAGGGCGTACGACAGATGGAGTTATACACACATTATTCAACAAAATGTACGATCAATTCCTTAAGGACATCGAGAGCGGCAACAGGAATTCCCCGATTGCCTCGCATCTTGAATACCTCAAGCGCTATCAGAGCGATGAAAAGGTTTATCTTGATAATTATTTCCACCCCATCAGCGATAAGAACGTTCAGAATAATCAATTAGTTGTTGATTTTATCGCAAGCATGACCGACGATTACTTTTACGAGCTTTCTAAACTGATGTATCCTGATATTTTAAAAGAAAATAATCTTGAATATGTGGGGTATTTTAATGATACAATTAAGGATGAACGAGATCCAAACAACAATAAAAAACGCATAGACGTTTATATAAAAGAATTGCACGGATAATAACAGGGGGATGAGTGCATGAGCATAATAAGGCCACAAAAGCTGGGGATTATAGCAGGTCCTGGCAGTGAATACTTTACAAAGAAAATAGTAAATCACCTTCACGATCTTTACGATCAAAGAAACGAGAAGATGATCGACGCACTATCGCAAAAGTACAGCACGCCAACAGATACAATCACAAGGTACATATCATTCATGGAAGACTTGTCCTACCCTGAAATTCCATCAACAAATAGTGAGGTTAACCTCAGGCTTCCAAACTTCAGGATTGACGTAAAGTACACCCGCTTTAAGAACGGCGAAGTTAAAACAGAGATTCTAAGCCCTGTAAGAGGAATGTCTGTATACATGGTATACGACATGTCTGTTCACACGGAGATTCAGGTTGGCGACACTCGCTTTACCCCAACTATCAACGATCATATGATGTTCCTGTTCACCACGGTTCAGGCCGTGATGATGTCAGGTGCAGGATCAATTACGCTTGTGCTTCCTACATATCCATATGCACGTCAGCATAAGAAAACCACGCGTGAAGGACTAACAGCAGCGCTTGTCGGAAAGATCCTTGAGGATATGGGCGTTACTCGTATCATCACGTTGGATATTCACTCAAGGGAGATTGAGAACGCATTCTCAAGGCTTCATCTTGAGAATCTACACGCATCATACGAGTGTATCGGTGCACTTGATAAGGTCTTGGATATTTCATCAAACGATCTTGTTGTGGTATCGCCTGATACTGGAGCTGTTGCGCGTAACAAGTTTTACGCAAACGCACTACACTGTCCGCTTGCAATGCTATATAAGGAGCGTGACTATTCAAAGTTATCGCTTGACGCAAAGCATTCGAACATCAAGAGTATTAACCTGCTTGGAGACGTAAAAGACAAGCACGTTATCATCGCAGACGATATGATAGCAACAGGTGGTACTCTCATCACTGCTATGAGGGAGCTTAAAAAGAAGGGTGCAAAGACAATAACGTCTATCGTGTCACTTCCGTTCTTCAACGGCTCTGCGCCTGAGGACTTCGACGCGGCCAACAAGGAGGGCGTATTTGAGCACATAATCGGCACTAACGCGGTGTTCCAGAACGAGAGGCTACTCAGCAAGGACTGGTTTGTACAGGCTGATATTTCGGAGCTATTTGCAAAGGTTATTATGCGTCTACACCATCGCCGTCCGATATCTCCACTTCTTGATAACAGAACATTTGTTCAGAATCTTATCAACAAAAAACAGCAGAATAAAAATAAGGAGAATTAATATGAGTGTTGAAATTAAAGCATCAGAATTTGACGAAAAAGTAAGAAACGCAAAGGGAACAGTAGTTGTAGACTTTTTTGCAACTTGGTGTGCTCCATGCCGCATGCTTGGCAAGGTGATCGACGAGGTTTCAAAGGAAGTTACAGACGTTCCATTTTATAAGGTGAATGTGGATACAGCAGCAGAGCTTGCATCATCATTTGGTATTGAGAGCATTCCAGTGCTAGTTGTGTTCAAAGACGGTGAGAAGGTACATCAGGTTGTTGGTTTTCAAGACGCTGATGCAGTTAAATCTTTGATTAAGTAATCCGTATATTGAAAACATTTTAGACATTTTGTATAGTTTTTACTCATGAAAAGAATTGCATCTATTTTTATAGTATTTTGTATTGCTGCAACGGGAGTGTTCGCAGCGGTAACGTTGCCAGTAACTAACATCGCATTCGACAACATCCCAGAGGATGGCAGATGGGTAGTCGACGACAGAACTGAATTCACAAAGGCAAAGGCTAAGGGCATCATTGAGGTGCCACATCCTATCATCAACAACGCCTATCTTGCTGGTGAAGACAAGATAGGTGAGAGTGGCGAAATATTCACGCTTCTTAACGAGTGCTCTGGCATGGGTTTTGCCTTCAACTGGAGTGTCGTTAGGATTATGGCAGTAAAAGAGACGTCAAATGAGATCGAAAACTTCCTAAAAGGACATGTCGAGCGTCTTGGGGGCTCAAAGTTCAAGGTGACATCCAAGGATAGGAATAAGAAGACTGGCGAGATCTATCTTAAGTACAACTGGATTTTACCATCAGGAAAACGCGTGTATGGATACACATGCGGCGTGTTCCACAACAAGGAGACCGTAGTTAACCTCACAATCGAATGGACGGACAACGAGGGTAAGGCTAAAGCACAGAAGGCGTTTGAGGATTTTAGAAGCAACTTTGATGTTAAATTTAAATTAGGTATTTAACCTTCAGTTCGACACAAAATTTGACAAAATAACCAATCAACTTTGAATTAATACAAACAAGGCTGTATATTATAATTATGAAAAAGATTTTACTAACCAGCCTTGTTTTGATTCTTATATCATTTACAGCATTTGCAGAAATCACCTTACCACATACGGGGATTGTGCTTAATGAAGTCCCGTCAAACGGAAGGTGGCTTGATAATAACCTCACAGAGACGTTAAGAAAGAACATCCCATCATTTATTGTAAAAATTGAGGATGAGGTGCTTCTAAACTCATATCGCTATCCTGAACCGCCTGAGTTCGACGACGACGGTTTTTTCTTTGTGCTCAGCGAATTTTCCGGAATGAAGTTCGTATTTAGTTGGAGCGCCGTGAGAGTGATGGCATTTAAGAATACACGCAATGAGGTTGAGAATGCATATAAGAGTCGTATTGCCGAGATGGGAGGAAGTGACCTTAAGATCACCAAAAAGGACTACAACTCAAAGACAGGACAGTACTTCTATGAATACACATGGAAGGATAAAGACGGAAACAGAGTAAACGGACGCTCATACGGCGGATACGACAACAGGGAGACTTTAATCACGCTAACTGTGGAATATAGAAGAGAGAAGGGTAAAGTAAAGGCTGAAAAGGTGCTAAAAGAGTTTAAGGAAAAGCTAAACATCGAGTATCCAATCAACATATGATTAAGCTCTTTGAGAACGACGATCTTTACGCACTCTATAAAGAGAAGGCGCGTCATACGCTTTCTGATAAAGACAGCAGCAAGGATGACACACTATGCCTCTATCGCCTTGATGAATGTACATCAGGAATCCTAGTATACGCCAAGAATGAGGATGCATTTAACGCTCTTAAGGAGCTACAGGCTGATGATAAGATTCTAAAAACATACGTTGCAGAGTGTAAGGAGAATACCGCTTCTGAACTCATCAATCCTGAGCTACGTGAGCGCTTTTTGCGTAGAAAAAATACGCTTTTGCAATCGCCATTTGAGGTCAAAACGTATTTTCGTCCATTCGGCGAGGGAAGAAAGGCTGTAAGGTGCGTATTTGAAAACGAATTGGAGAAGTACAAGCATAAGGATGTTACAAAGAGATCGTACTTATCTAAAATAGTTGATTATAACAACGGTGTATTTAGAGTTGAGATTACCAAGGGCTTTAGACACCAGATTCGCGCCCATTTAGCAACGCTCGGGTTCCCAATCGTTAACGACACCATGTATGGCTACAACAACACTCAAGGCGTAAGGAGCCCATCCATCGCCCTTGAATGCGTTAAGGTTAGGATAGGCGACTTAACTATTTCTATGATTGAAAATAACGAATATTTAAAATAAACTTTAACTATGGCAAAGGACAAGAAAATTACCACTGTAAATCTATTCAAACCCACTCTACGCCGCCAGGATATGCAATCGGTGCTGGAGACCATGGCAGATGAAGCCATAGGGCCAGGAGTGAGAAAGACTGAATTTGAATATGCAATGAAGGAGCTTACAGGGTTCGACCACGCATACGCTCTTCGCTCACTTGGAACATCATTACAGGTAATTTTCGACGAGCTAGACCTTGAGGAAGGCGCACGAATTCTCATATCACCACTTGCGCCGTCAATCTACAAGCGCATTGCCGATCTATTTGGATACACGCTAGTTTTTGCAGATACAGATCCATCAACAGGACTACTAAAGTACAACAAAAACGCAGAGAGTGTTGATGCGATCATACACTACCTTACCACACCTGCGCTACCTGATGAGGAATATAGAAAGTTCCAGGGGAAAACAGTTATTGACGTAAGCCCTGCGCTAGGCCTTAAAAACGTAAATGGATTTTGTAAGTACGCTGTCTGTTCACTTGAGGATGACGATGTAATTTCATCAGGAGGAGGCGCGGTTATCCTTTCAAACGATCCTCTTGAGAATAAAATTTACAAAGAGGACAGCATGCCAGACTTAAATGCAGCGCTTGGTTTTGTTCAGTATAAGTTCTTTGCATCAAACTCACAAAAGAGGCGTGAAATCGTTCAGGTGTATCAGAATGCATTCATGAGAAGTGGATCTAAGAACAAGCTATTTGGACTTCCAGATGCCGATCTTCCTCAGGAGGAGTACAACGCATTTAGGTTTGCAATCACGCTCTCATCAAAGGTTGAGGATGCAATGAAGTATGCCACAAAGAGTAAGGTTGAGATAAAACGCCTATTTGAGGACTCGCTTGTATCCACACTTGGTCTACGCGATGATGAACTCACAAACAGCGTCTATACTGCCGCTCGTACTGTGTACTTTCCGCTCTACTACTTCCTTAAGTCGAATGAGATTGAAGAAGTATCCAAGATGATCGCACACCTTCTATAGGGGATGCATGGGAATGAAAAAGGCAATAATCATAGCAAATGCAAATAAAAGAGTTGGACATTCCTTAGCAAAAGAAGTTAAAGCGTTTTTAGAGAAGTCACTGTATACAGCAGACGTTATTCTCACATCGTCTGAGGAGTTTAGCACTCCAAACATCAACTACAGCCCAGACATAGTAATTTCAATTGGTGGAGACGGAACAATGCTATCTGTTGTTTATAAGTTCCACGCTGTTGATGTTCCAATCTTTGCGATTAACGCAGGTGACCTTGGGTTTATCACTCCGTTTAGTTTAACAGACTGGAAGAGTGGACTTAGGGACTTTGTGGAAGGCAGAGCTATCATCAAAAATAAGATACTCCTTGATGCAACCATCATCGATAAGAGTGGGAACGAGAAGTCAAACGGCGTTGCGCTTAATGAAATTTCAGTTCAGCGCTCTGAAACAAACCATCTCTTACGCCTCGATGCATACCTTGGATCAGAGTGCTTTGCAAACGGACTCCCTGCAGATGGAGCCATCATTGCAACTCCAACGGGTAGCACGGCATACTCGATGTCGGCGGGTGGATCAGTGCTTGAGGATGATGCGGATGTGTTTATATTCACACCAAACTCACCGTTCATGGCGATAGACAGGGGCATAGTTTTCTCAGGAAAGAGCGTTGTGACAATCAGAGTGTGCAAGGAGCAGAAGGCGTCACGCGCATCGGTGAACGCAGATGGAGCACATATTGGAGATCTTGAGAAATCAGACCGCCTTGTGGTTAAAAAGTCAAAGTACTGCTGCTCTGTTGTTATGAACCCTAATCTTTCAGACATAGCCCGTATCGGCGAAAAGCTGATGTGGAAGAGGCTTGGAGAGTAGGGATGTTGCTCTCTCTAAACGTTAAGGATTATCGTCTCATCGAAAATGTAAGCATTGATTTTAGCCCTCGTTTTAATACGATCACAGGTGAAACTGGAAGCGGAAAATCCATGCTTCTTTCATCGCTCATGTGTCTTTCTGATATCAAGAGTGATCCAACATCTGTGCGTCAGGGGTCAGAGAAGGCGATAATCAGTGCAACTTTTGATGCTCATAACCTTCAAAATGACGTTAAAGAGGCTCTTGAAAACGCTGGTGTTGAACTTGAAGACGACACTCTTATTGCAACAAAGATTATCAGAAGGGACAGCCGAACAACCGCATCAATTAACGGCGTTTCTGTACCTCTTAAGCTTTTAAGAGATGTGGTGCTCTCGCTTGTTAATTTTTCGTCACAGCGTGAACAGAACACGCTTCTTAAGGAGAGCACTGGTGTTGAACTCTTAGACAGTTTTGCATCTCTTTCCACTCTTTCAGATGAGGTGAAAAGGGATGCAAACACGCTTAAAAAGCTACAGCGTGAAATTGATAAGGTAAACGAGGAAAGGCGTAAAACATCAGAGGAAAAGGACTACCTTGAACTTGTAAAAAACGAGATTGAAAAGGCTAAGGTGAAGCCTGGTGAAGATGATGAGATAAAAGCATCCCTTAAGAGGGCAAAGCAGTCGTTCCTATACACAACTACGCTCAATGAAGCATTAGACAATTTGTACAAAAAAGAGATCAACGCATCCTCACTTTTAAGCGACGCGCTAAAGTCGATTACACATCTTCAATCAAAGACGGATGACGATTTTTCGCCCCTTCTTACGTTCCTAGAGAGCGCAGAAATCACCATAAAAGACGCAGTTGAGGATATAAAATCACGCCTTAACACCATTGCACTTGATGAGGATGAGATAGACGCCCTTAACGATAGGGATGCCCTTCTTAACCGCCTTAAACACAAGTACGGAGGCACAATTGAGAGCGTACTTGAACGCTACGATGATGTTAAGAGCCGCCTTGATGGACTTACAACAAGCGATGATCAGATAGAGCGTCTCGAAAAGGAGTACAAAAGTTTATACAAAAGGTACGCGGATAAGAAACGTACCCTTTATAATAAGCGTAAAGAGAGCGCGGTTCTACTCAGCAAGAACACAGAGGACATCCTTCATACGCTTGAGATGCCAAATGCATCATTCTCGATTAGTGTTGAGGAAGGTGGTGACTTTGATGGCGATAAAGTGACTCTGCTCTTCTCTGCAAACAAGGGGGAGGCCATGCAGAGTGCAAGTAAGGTATCATCAGGTGGTGAGCTTTCACGCCTGTTCCTTTCGTTACTCTCATCATCGCCAAACATGCTTAAGGGTAATACAATCGTGTTCGACGAGATAGACTCAGGCCTTGGAGGAAAAACAGCCCTACGCGTTCGTGACTACCTTTTGGGACTTTCTGAAAAGCTTGAGGTGATTGCAATCACCCACGAGGCGACAATTGCATCATCATCAAACTCTCATATACTAATGAACAAGTCTGTTAAAGGCGAGCGCTCAGTGATAGACGCCAGTGTGATTGACGGCATCGAAAGGGAAAGAGAAATTGCCCGTTTGCTCTCTGGCGATGTCAATCAGGAAGCGCTTGAACTCTCCAAAAAATTATTATCGTAATGTTTCTTTAAATATGTTATAATATTTATTGAAAACCATCTTAATGGAGGATTTTTTTAACATGAAAAAGTTTTTATCAGCATTACTTGTTGCATGTCTTGTGTTATCACTTGTGGTATCATGCTCAAAGGGTAACAAAGACGAAGGTAAGGTTTTGCGAGTTGCGATAGTAACATCACCATCAGGAACAGACGATGGTAACTTCAACTACGATGTACACGAGGGTGTACGTATGTTCGAGAAGGTATGCAAGGACTATGGTTATACAGCTGTTGAACACAGAAACATCAACGAAAAGAACATGGACTGGGAAACAGGTCTAAAGCCAGCAATCGAGAACATCGTTACAGAGTATGATGTGATTGTACTTTCAGGCTTCCAGTTTGGTAACGAAGGCCTTAAGACAATCGCTGATGCAAACCCTGATGTTATGTTTATGCTTGTAGACTCATTTGTTACAGATGCAAACTTCAATACACTTGTTGTTCCAAACGTATACGCAGTACAGTTTGCAGAGCAGGAAGGTGGATTCATGGCTGGTATGGCTGCAGCGCTTACAACAAAGACAAATAGAGTTGCTGTTGTTAACGGTATCGCATATCCATCAAATGTTAACTACGAGTACGGCTTCTATTCGGGCGTTAACTATGTTAACAAAGACAAGGGCAAGAACGTAGAATGTATAGAAGTTCCATCAAGAAGAGATGCAACATTCGGTGGTAACTACCTTGGTACATTCACAGACGCAACAGTTGGTAAGACAGTCGGCGATGAGCTCATCCGCTTAGGCGTTGATGTAGTGTTCCCAGCAGCAGGCGGCGCAGGTAACGGCGTGTTTGCAGCAGCAAAAGAGAAGGATAACGTTTATGTAATCGGCTGTGATGCAGATGAGTGGGACAGCGGTTATAAGAGTGGATCAACAGGTGCTAACGTTGTGCTTACAAGTGCTCTTAAAGTCCTACACAAGGCTGTTATGGATGCTCTCATTGACTACTCAAAGGGTCAGTTCAAGGGCGGCGAGAACCTCATTCTAGACTCAAAGGGTGACTATACAGGCTTTATCACAGGCGAGCACTGCCAGCTTTCAAACGACGATGTTGCTTATATGAACAGCGTATATGCTAAGATCAAGAAAGGTGAAATCGTACCTGCAGGTCAGTTCACATCATCAACATATGCAGATTTTGCAGCAAATCCATCAAAGGTAACACCAAGAAGATAATTCTTAAAGTTACGTGATTATAACCCCGGTTTTGGAACGATTTATTCGTCTTCAATCTGGGGTTTTTTAATGCAATATTAAAATTGTTAAATTTATGCTATAATTATAAAATGGAAAAATTCATGACGATGTCAGACGGTCATAAGTCTCTATACAGGGTTTGGAACACCGTCAGCGATGATATTAACAGAAATATCAACCTCATACTAGTACATGGAATGACAGAGCACTCAAGGCGCTACGATGAGTTTGCAAGATTCCTAAATTTAAACGGCATAAGCGTTTACGCTCTAGACCTCAGAGGGCATGGTAAAACAGGCGAGGGTAGTGAGCGTGGTTGGTATGCAGAAAAAGACGGCTGGATGCGTACAGCGCTTGACGTAATCGAACTCACGCATGATGTTAAAATGTCGTATCCAACGTACAAAAATATAATATTCGGACACAGCATGGGCTCGTACCTTACACGTCAGATAATCTCGTCATTCCCAGATGAGTACTCGCTTGCAATCCTTTCAGGAACAGGCACGCCTAACTGGATAATCAAGGGCTTTGGCCCTATGGTGTCGTGGTTTGATCGTCTATTTAACGGAAAGAAGAACCCATCAAAGTTTATGAATACGATGAGCTTTGCGTCATTCAACAAGCCTTTTAAGAGAGAAGATGGAACAGTCACTGGTTTTGAATGGCTTAATAGGGATGAAACGGAAGTACAAAAATACATAGATGACCCAGACTGCGGATTCATCTGCACATCATCATTCTTCTACGACTTTATACGAGGAATGAGGTCAGCCACGTCTAAGAAGGCCGCATCAAGAGTCAATAAAGACATGCCGATTTTGTTTATCTCAGGCGATAAGGATCCTGTTGGCGACTTTGGAAAAGGAGTCAAGGCTGCTGAGGAGCTCTACAAGAACGCTGGAGTCAAGACCGTTGAGATGAAGTTCTACAAGGATGCACGCCACGAGCTTACCAACGAGTTATGCAGACAAGAGGTGTTTAACGACGTGCTGTCGTTTATCATAGACCACACGTAAAATGTATAAATTTAAAAGGATACTGAGGAACATCTACTACTTCTTTCATAATCGCGTCACGCTGAAAAAGATGGTGAGCTTTACAAAAGAGGTGGTGCTTTCTGTGAATCACTACAACGTGTTTAAGACGTCCGCAAGCATGATCTACTACACGCTAGTGACAGCAGTGCCGTTCCTTGCACTCCTTGTGCCTATACTCAATATGCTCGGGTCAAGCGAGTCGTTCTACCTAGTACTCGAACGCTTCCTTGGCAACATCATAGGCGAGGAGTATGCTAACGCGCTTGCATCACACATTGTATTGTACACGTCCAATACGGCAACTCTAGGCGTGTTGAGTACGTTCGTATTCTTCTACTCATCGATACTTCTAATCAATAAGATTTACAAGGAAATTAACCATATCTATCAGACGCCAAAGACTAAGGATAAGGAAAATCTATTCAAGAGGTTCTTCTCATACGTTGTATTTTTGATCGTCTTCATCATCTTTGTTGCGGTGTTCCTGTTCTCGATTGGGCGAATAGTTAGGGTGATCGACAACGAGCTTACGTTAATTTCGCTCTCGTGGATTTCAACAGTCATCAACAGCCTCACCTTCAGGATAATTATAGTATTCCTTGTGCTATATGGCGCAATCTGTATGATACCAAAGGTGTACGTGAGCGGAAAAGATGCGCTCTACGGTGCAGTTTTCGCAGAGATTGGCATATTTCTTTTAAGTACGATTATGCAGCGTTTTGTTAATGTGCTTTTCAGAAAGTCATCCGTTATTTATGGGTCAGTTGCATCGATCTTTGTGTTCCTATTCTGGCTCTACTGGGTGTGGAACATCTTCCTTATCGGCGTTACCATTTCATACGTTGCTCAGTATCGTCCTGACAGCAACAAGAGCGGGAATACATCCATTGCGGCAATTATCGAGAGAAGTATCAACATGATGAGCATCCTTGGCATATCGTTTATGAACGCAACAGGAGGAGTAACACTGAGCACACTTGCGCGCGAGCTACATCTGCCGTCATACGAGGTGCTGAGCATGGCGGATAAACTTGTGGAAGGCGGGCTCATCTATCCGATTGGAAAGCTTAAGAACAGAATGTATGCCTTGGCGCTTCCGCCTGATAAGATCTCCGTATACTTTATGGTTAAGATTATTTTAGGATCAAGTGAGGGTAACGACATTGGCGCTAAGGTTCTTGATTCTATCGACAGGAGCCTTGCTGACATCTCAAGCGTATCAACCCTTAAGGATATCATAGCTTAAAGGTATCTAAAAACATCCTGGTTTGTTTGATGTAAACAATTTATTGGTTTTGTTGATTTAATGATTGAGTTTAGCTGCCTGACATGCTGAATTCGCATCCGCAGTAGTGCTGTCTGTAGAGTCCAAGCTCCTTTGAAAGCTTACACGAGCGTTCAAATCCTGCGTTTTTCTTAAAGTCTATCTTTTCAAATCCATCGAGTTTTGAAAATTCGCCCCATACTCGTGCTGTGTTCTTAAAGCGCGATACGGTAAGCGTTGTGCAAAATGAGTCGAATCCGTGTTCCTTTGATGCCTTTTCTGTAAGCTCTGCGTTTAACAAAAAACATTTAAGGCATCTATCTCCACCTTCCTTACAGTCCTCAAGTCCGCTCACTCTATTTAAAAACTCGCTGTGCAGAGTAAAGCCGTCTATCACATCAACGCCGTAGTGCTTTGCAACAGTGTGAAGGTTCTCGCGCCTTAACTCCCTCTCATCATTAGGGGCAATGTTTGGATTGTCGAAAAACAGGGTAGGGCGGATGTCATTGTTAAGGAGTGTTTCTATCGATGATGTTGCGCAGGGTCCACAGCAGGTATGAAGGAGTATCTTACGCATTATAATCGCTGGATGCGCCTGTTGCTGAGTTAATCACGTTGTCGAATTTGTCAAGCTCTTTTACGTACATTATTAGCTTCTTTACAGCCTCGTTAATGTACTCAGTAAACTGACCCTTTGGAATATCGATTGTGCCTTTGAGGCATTCACGTGCAACTCCGATAATTCCATTTAGTATCGCAAGTAAAGTGAAGTTGAATACCTTTTCATCCCCAATCAGCTCTTTAAACTCCTTAAGGCTCTTGTCTTTCTTTGCCTTCTCTAGGAACTCAAGAGTTGACTTATGGATAAAGTCGTCAGCGTATCGTGTGGATTCAAACTTTTTACAGATATCGATGTTGTTCTCGATGTTATTTGCAACAAGCTCTATATACTTATATGGTGATAGCAGGATGTCTTTAAAGGCGTTTTCTCTGATAGGCTCAAGTATCTTGTTGATGAGCACTTCTGCTGTGTCCTTCTCAAGTGCATCCACAGATGGATAGTATGCGTAGAATGTGCCTCTGTTAATGTTAGCTCTTTTTACGATCTCAACAATGCGGATATCCTTGTTAACATTTTCGTTTTCTTGAAGGAGCTGAAGGTAAGCCTCTCTTATTCGTCTCTTGCTTTGAGCTGTAGCCTTATTTTCCTTCTTTTTCTTAACAATGTTTGTGATTTCGGTCTTGAAGATCTTTAAATGCTCCATATACAAAATGTACAGAAAATCGCTTCAAAAATCAATCTTTTATTGACTTTTGAACAAAATGTACATAAAATTGACGCTATGAGAAAGACTAAGAGTCAAATAATTAGAAAAACTATACTGTATTTAGTCACGTTTATAATTCTTGGCGGAGTAACATACGGTATTATAATGTGGAACATGAACAGACAGCCTGATGCGTTTGAAAGACAGGAAGTAATCGTTAGCGTTGTTAAGCCTGTTGAGAGAAATATAAACGAAGTTATAACAATATCAGGATATGTTGAATCAAACCTTATGGCTCCGGCAGTATCATTTGTTAATGGAAGAGTTGTAAAGCTGAATATCGAAGCTGGGGATATGGTTAAAAAAGATGATATTATAGCAAGTATATCACCTGCAAATTATGCCGATATCAAGGCGCCTGAAAGCGGAATAGTGCTTACAGTAGCCGCAAAAGAGGGAGATATGGTACAAGTCGGAACGCTTGTTGCGGTAATAGGAGATCCCAAAGATAATTGTGTAAATGCAGATGTTCCGGAAAAGTATTCAAGTATAGTTAAAATTGGTCAAAAAGCTGTTATAACTCACAAGGATACGGGCAAAAAATATAACGGAGAGGTTACACGTATTGAACCATATGTTAATCCTAAGAACAAAACATTTAAGGTAAAAATAAATATAGATAATTTATCCGATGATGAAGTGTTGATGGTTGGAAGTTCTGTAAGCACGGATATTATATTAAATGAGCATAAAAACGTGTTTTCAATTCCAATCTCATGTTTAAACTCATCGGATCTATTATATTCCGTAAAAAATGGTGTAGTGGTAAGTGAGGAGATCGGAGATCTTATAAAGGACGAAAAGTATGTTATGGTCCAAAGCGAAAAGCGAAATACGGAATTTATTATCAGAGGACAGAATAGAGTATTCCCGGGACAAAGGGTGAAAACACAGGATTATAAGGATTCTCAACATGAGTAAGCTATCCCATTTTGCAGCGGATCATCCGGCTATTATTAGTATTCTTCTTATAACGGTTTTAGTTTTTGGCGGAATAAGTCTTATGGGGTTGAATACATCCTTGATGGCAGATTTGTCTCTTCCGCAGATTTATATTATTTCTGTATATCCGGGTGCATCTCCGGAAGACGTGGAGAACGATGTATCAAAAGTAATAGAGGATGCCCTTGCCGTTGTTCCAGGGCTTAAAAATATTACTTCAACATCAGGCGGCTCTTTGTCGGTTGTAAATCTTGTTTTTCAGGATGGAATTGCTCCCGAAGATAAAATAGATGATGTAAGATATAAGGTTGATAACCTTAAAAGCGACTTACCTCCAGGATTGCAGGGAGATCCATTGGTAATCATCGGAGATTCATCAATGCTTCCGGTTATGGCATTTAGTCTTTCAAACGAAGACAGTGTCAGAGCCTACGACTACCTTAATAACAAAATTAAACCGCGTATTACAAAGATACCGGGAGTGTCCGGTGTAAATATTGTCCCTGATGGAAGCAAGAATATTAAGGTTACGCTCAGATTGGACGATCTTGCCGAAAAAAGCATTAGCCCAATCGCAGTTTATCAGGTTTTGCAGGCAGGGAACGTATCTTATCCTTTAGGAGAATCATCTTACAACAACAGAGGAGTCGGATTTAGATATAAAGGAACATACGAAGACATAGGCGACATAGAAAATATGGTTGTCGGAGAAAACAACGGCACCTTAATTCGCCTAAAAGATGTGGCAGATGTTGTGCCTGATCCAAAAGATGATCTGAACAATGTAAAGGTGGACGGTAAAAACGCTTTTTATGTTGAGGTTCAAAAAAGATCAGACGGAGATGTTGTTACTATATGTAAAGAGGTTAGGAAAATCCTTGACGAAGTAGATAGAGAAACGGACAAGGCTCTTAATATCCACATTCAGCAGGATGATTCTACTGTTACAAATAATTCTATTAAGAACGTTTTAAGCTCTGGAATTCTTGGTGCAATTATGGCGGTGATTGCAATATGGCTCTGTCTTGCAGATTCAAAGGCAACATTGATTATCGGAGTAACAATTCCGCTATGTATTGTAATTTCCATTATTCTTTTGGCAGTTTCCGGAAGAACCATTAATATCATGACTACAACAGGTATGGTGGTTGGGCTTGGTATGGTGGTTGATGGCTCGATAGTTATGCTTGAACAGATATACAGATATCTGGGAACTTATAAATACACAATAAGACAGGCAATATTTAAGGGATCTGATGAAGTAGCTGCATCAATTTTAGGCTCTGTTCTTACAACCATAGTTGTATTTGTGCCTATAATTACCCTAAAGGGAATAGTTGGTATTATCCTTTCCGATGTTGCGCTAACGCTTATGTATAGCATGATTGCTTCTCTTATTGTGTCAATAGTAGTAATACCATTCTTAATTAAGGCTCTTAGAAAGGATGGGGAAAATTTACCGCAACACATCCATGTAAATAATTTCTTTGCAAAACTTGAAAAAGGTTATAGGGTAGTTATCAAATGGTGCATTGACAACAGAAAATATGTTTTGATAGTTGCTATAATTATTCTTGTATTATCCGTTCTGTTAATTCCTATGTTGGGAGTAGCGTTTATTCCATCTATGGACCAAAGCAATTTTTACATAAAATGTAAGCTTCCATATACATACACAAAGGAAGAAACGCATAATGAAGCAAAAATGGTTGAAAACTATCTGAACACCACATATGCAGGTTTGATAGACAACTATGTAGCTACAATAACTGTAAGTTCAGAACTGCTCGAACAGGGTGGAAGAAATACATTCTCGTATCACGTTGTTTTTAAAACAAAGGATGAGGTTAAGCGCGAGCCTATACATTATTACATACAGAAAGTTCAAAGCGATTTGAACAGTTTGATTCCTGATGGTGAAATAAGCGTGACAAACGGCGGTTTTGACAACCTTGTCGGATATATATCTGACGGAGGAGGCTGGGGAATGACGCTTTCAGGGGAAGACATGGACGAACTGCTTACAACGGCAGAACGTTTAAAGGCTCATCTTGAAAAACATCCGGAAGTCATGCTTGCCACTATTTCAACAACATATGATAACAGAGATGCTATATTTAATATTAATCATGACAGTCTTTCTTCACTTGGGGCAACATCTATGGAAGCAGGACTTGATGCACTTCTGTTGTTTAGAACAACGGATGTTGGTAAATTCAGCTCAGCACAAGGAGACAGATATAATATCAGCATAACAAGTGATGCTGCCGATACACCTATAACAAAGCAAGTTCTGTCATCCTTGGAAGTAAAATCCCTTAGTGGCGAATATGTGAATTTCGATACGTTGGGAGAGCTCCTTGAAGAAAAAACCCTAACATCAATAGACAGAAAGAACAGAGTACGTAATATTGCTATAAGGGCAAATCTCACATCTTCAAACACTGCTAACGTTCAGCGATATATGAGGGAATATCTTGAAGAAAATCCTCTTCCAGACGGTGTCAGCAAAGAAGCTGGAGGAATTATGGAATTGCTTGGAGATTCTATAGTGCCTTTGATGAGGGCTGCTCTTATTGCAATATTCCTTGTTTATGTTGTTATGGTTATTCTGTTTGAGAGATATCGACAGCCGCTATTGATAATGGGATGTATCCCGTTCTCGCTTGTTGGTATCATTCTGGCACTTGTTGTGTTTAGAACAGAGTTTTCAATTATTGTTGTTCTTGCATTGGTTGCGCTTTCTGGAACAGTGGTCAACAATGGAATTATTCTTATTGACTATACTAACATGGAACGTTATAAGCGACGTGAATGTAAGGCAAAAGGACTTGATGAAAGCATTCTTGAAGAAGTTGAATGTAATATTACGGGTAAGGAATACAGAGATGTGTATCTTGATCAAGAATGGGAGTTGAATACGCTTAAGAATGTAATTATAAATTCAGCCGCTTCGCGTATCAGACCTATTCTTATGACGGTTACAACCACAATGTTTGGAGTTATACCTATGGCATTTGCCACAGGAGAAGGTGCGGAATTAAACGCACCTATAGGTCAGTGTATGATGCTTGGTCTTTTAATAAGTACGGTTGTTGCTTTTGTGACCATACCTATTTTGTACTATATGACAGAAGCTCATGCTATAAAATCTAAAACTAAAAAAGGGGATAAAATGAAAAAGAAAAGGATTCATTTAACGGCAATTGGCTTGATATTATCACTTATCACACTTGTTGGCTGCTCGTTTAATTTTGATGCTGGAGTATCAGGGTATGTATATGAAAAGGACGATACCACGCCATATGCAAATGCCTATGTTTACGCTTATACATCCAAAAGCGAACGTGATAGCGACTACAACAGGTGGCTCAATATACAAAACGGAGAAGCATACGGCGGGCTGGAAGACGGCGTGTATCCTAAAAACGACACCGCTCCGTTTACTCCTAACCCTGATTACAATGTTTTTTCAACTCAAACGGGAGAGGACGGCTCATTTACAGTGAGTAAAATAGTTTGGAATACATCATCACCCGTGTGGGGCAAGGATAACGACAGAACAAAACTCTATATGATGTACTACAGTAAAGATGCAACCCTGTTAAAGGACAATCAGGTTTATTCTATAGTTTCAGGCAGCACCAACCAGGCAAAGATAAGAGCGAACCTCAAAAAATGCTTTATAACATTCCCCGGAATTTCATCTTATATTCGTGATAAAAGCTCAAAGGAACCTGATGAGGACATAAAGAATAGTGAGTACGGCAGGGTCCTTGATGACGGAAGGTCAATTGCTTTATATGTACACGATGGAAATACAGCAAGTAATGAATGGAGAGAAATACAACAGAAACAACAAACGAGGTCAGTTTCAAAAGATCCAACACAGGGAGAAACATACATTACACATGGTAATTTCACAAACCTTGGAACAAGTGCCAGATTAAAACTCATATACGACCCTAATAACG
This sequence comes from uncultured Spirochaetaceae bacterium, assembly GCA_945910645.1. GTDB lineage: Bacteria > Spirochaetota > Spirochaetia > Sphaerochaetales > Sphaerochaetaceae > UBA9848. The sequence goes on from CAMDZB010000006.1 coordinate 49,264, forward strand.
ATTATGGATATATTAAATATTACATAAAGGATATATCAGATAAAGATGAAACACTTTCGGGGAATAAAGCAGAAATGTATAACAACCGAAGGTTTACTAAGTCATTTATATATGCTTCTAACGGTACGTCGGACATGCCACAAATAGACAGGTCTAGAACAAAAGGTGATTCGGGAATGTATGAGACTGCGCCTACTTTGCAATAAGGAAATAAAATGAAAAAAACATTTTGGTCGGTATTATTTATTGCGCTGTCTGTTACTTTCGTGTTTGCTTCATATACTCCCGACGAACTTGTACGGAGCATGAAAGAGAATGCTCCTAAAATTAAGATAGAAGAAGCCAATTTGCGTCAAAGTAAAGCGGACAGACAAAAGGCTATGGGGGATTTTTTCCCTAAAATAGACTATTCGCTTTCGGGAGCATACATTGCAAATCCCATTGATAAAATAAGGGTGTCATCGGAGGATTTGCTTTCACTCTTAACATGGCCCGAGGGTGTACCTGCTCCGGGAACCACAAGTGATTATGTTGAGATATACAAGGGCATGGAACATACCCAGTATTCGTTCGGGCTCAGTTTAACATGGCCAATTCTCACATGGGGTAAGCTTATTAAACAGCATTCCATTTATTCATCCTTAGTTACCATACAGGAAAACAATCTTTCGCTGGAACAAAAAAAGTCAGAGGCGGAAATACGTTCGCGATATGAGGCAAATGCATATCTTAATAAACTCATTGCCGTTCTTGAACAGACAAAAGTCGAATCCGAAGAACTGTATTCTCTTGTAACATCTACAACCGATGAAGGTATGAGTGTAGAAAGCGATAAATTACAAGCTGAGGTGGCATTAAGGGCAGCAGAGTATGGCTATAATAATGCTGTTGCTCAAAAAGAAGCACAGATTGATTCTCTTTCCTTGCTTACGGGGATTTATACACTCAGTGACGATGATCTTGGGGATATTGTATTAAGCAAAGAAGAGTATAAAAAATTATTAGATGAAAACGACGAACTCAGCATGGTTGCATCGGCAATCAGAGGTGATAAAGAAGCCATTAAAATGCTTAATGAGGCTATAAAAATTTCCGACGATAGAGAGTATATTTCGCTTGCAAGCATGCCGTATGCGCCTGATGTGAGTATTCTTGCCTCGTTGTCATACGGCGGATCTCGATTTCCGTTTATAGAAAATGGTTGGAGCTCAGCGGATGACTGGAACGCTTTTGTTGGCGTAAATATCAAAGGAACATTCTTTGACGGCACAAAACAATATGCTGAGGAAAAAAAGACTAGGGCCGGACAGGAAAAAGCCCGTCTGGAAATGGAAAAGAACGTCAGAGAGATTATAAACACGGTAAAAGAAACCCGTCGTTCTCTTAATGTCACATTAAGTTCAATAGATTACAAAGAAACTGAACTTAAGCAAAAGCAGGAATTAAAACGTATTGCATATGAAAAGTATGAAGCACGTCAGATAACTCGTATTGAATACTTAAAAGCTTCTCTTGAAGAACATGTTAAGCAAGCTGAAGTGTATAAGGAATATATTAAATTATCAACTCTTTATTATACTTTAAGCATGTTGACTCAATAGGTGTCATAATAAAAAGTATAATTAAAGAATGATAGTACGCGTCCTTTTGATTTTTTCTCGTATAGGTCGTTGACAATAGGGTGTTCTTCGCGTATGCTGTTAACAGAGGTGATTAAAGCGACCACTTGATTTCGGATATCGGAGAAATCTCGTGCGAAGCCATATTGAGCGATTACCGTTTGTATGGCTACTTTACCCTCTTTTTTTATTATCTATGTAATAAATATCGCACGGCTTATTTGCATATTTTTGATGTTCAAGTTCTTCGTTTATACGACAGTTTAAAATGTACTCGTCTTTTTCTTCGCTCTTAAAAACATTCCCTAATACAAAAATTACTTTTTTGTAAATATCGTTGACAATTGGGTGAGATTGACGTATCGTATTAACAGAGGTGATTAAAGCGACCACTTGATTTCGGATCTCGGAGAAATCTTGTGCGAAGCCATATTGAGCGATTACCGTTTGTATGGCAACTTTGCCCTCTTTTTTTATTGCTTCATATTTCTTGACAATGAGCGACTGCCCTTGTATAGTATTTACAAAGCCATTGATGTTGAACCCTCTGGGCAATTCGAAGCCCTTACTGTTCAACATCTCAGTGGCTTTTGTTTTATCTATGTAATAAATGCCATACGGCTTATTTACGTACTTTTGATATTCAAGTTCTTCGTTTATACGGAAATTTAAAATGTACTCGGCTTTTTCTTCGCTCTTAAAAATATTCCCTAAAACAAAAATCACTTTTTTTGATTTCATTTCATAAATATCGTTGACAATAGGGTGTTCTTCGCGTATTGTATTAACAGAGGTGATTAAAGCGACCACTTGATTTCGGATATCGGAGAAATCTTGTGTGAAGCCATATTGAGCGATTACCGTTTGTATGGCAACTTTACCCTCTTTTTTTATT
>CAMDZB010000007.1 GCA_945910645.1 uncultured Spirochaetaceae bacterium
ATACACAATCACACTTGATTACGATAACGATGGGCGAAACGAAACCCGTAGCGAAAAAGTACCAAGTTCTTTCCGTGGATATGGAGTTGGAAGTGAAGTAAAAATACAAGCAGGCGGCTCACTTAGTGGTTATACAATAGATAAAGATACAGAACTTGTTTCTCTTTGGAGGGAAGCAAAATTTGATGATCCTTTAGAGCAACCTACCAAAGACGGATATGTGTTTGATTCTTGGTACAAAGATGGTAGCCCGTACGATTTTAATAGCGATGTAACAGAGGATATGACACTTACGGCTAATTGGACAAAAAAGACATTTAATACACTCACATTTGATATTACAGGTCTTGAACCACCGGTTGCCACGCAAACATTGTATTACGGAAGCGACAATATATGGTACGAGGCGCTCGGCGAAGGTGATTTACTTCTTACTAGAAACAAAGTCACGGGAGATGTAAAATTCAACATACCTGAAGCTCCTGTGTGGACTCTGACACTCAATAAGAATAGACCACAAAATGCCCCGTTTAGTGATGCCGATATTATCCTTTCAAAAAATCAACTGACGCTATATCCCAAAGATGGTGTATTCAGCTCTGATGAATACATATCCAAGGACGGTATTGTGAAAGTACCATCAATTACAGATAATGTAAATGTCACTTTGGATACATCCAGAAGGTACCCAAGTGAAAATGTTGAAGCTACAATTTCGCGTGATGATATAAAGTTTTTAGGATGGAAAATCGGAGATGAAAAAATAACAGACTTGTCTAAATATGAGGTGACAGCAGATAATATCAGCTTGAATGCGTCTTGGGGATACAAGGTATCAATAGGGGAATTGAAGGTACCGGGTGTGGGCATTTCTGATGCGGATAGGGGATTCTATACTACTACACAAGATATTGATGAATCTGTTGATGATAAGTCTAAACAACAAAGAGTAGCGTACTATGCTGAGGGGGAAACGGTTAAATTGTATTATTGCAACAGCAGTATACGTGGTATAGAAATTACCCTTAAAAACGAATGGAGTGGAGAAACTAAATCAATTGGTGCAGTTGACACTTATAAATATAAATATTCATTATTAGAAATAGCGTCTATGGCTAACCAACCACTCTCAATATCATTTAACGTAACTAGCTCAGAAAAAGTTTGAAAAAGGTATAATTAACAAAAGAGGGTGCAGCGCACCCTCTTTTGTTTATAATGTGTTGCTTTGATCTTACTTTCTGTCTAGTTTCTTCTCTTTTTCCTTACGGCAAGTTCGTTCAAGTTTGTCTATAAGTTCGTCTACTGCAGACATAAAATCATAGCTGGTACATTCAACCTGTTTGAAGGTGCCCCATGAAAAGTGAAGAGTGGCCGCTGCTGTGATACTTGAATTCTTTTCAGGTTTCGTGAATGTAAGATCAAGGTTGTGTAAGTACTCCGAAGCAAATGACAATCTTGAAAGCTTCTTTTCAATAAAAGTGTTCTCTTCTTCGCCAAGTTTAAAACCGATAGATTTAATGTTAGTGTTCATAGTATCCTCCAAATTAGCTTCTATATATTAATTATAACACTTTATATGGCTATTTAAAAAAATTTCTCTCGTATATAATTAGGGTATGTCTACAAAATACATCAACGAAATTCCACATAGTGAACTCATCAAAAGAGAGATAAAGCGCGATAAGGACACAAGAAGTGACTACTACAGAGACAGCACTGCCATAATGCATTCAATGCCATTCAGACGCCTTAAACATAAGACTCAGGTGTTCTTTGCACCCCTAAACGACCATATTTGTACCAGAATTGAGCACTCAATGCACGTTGCAAGTATATCAGGATCAATCGCATCGTCGCTTGGACTTGATAGCGAACTTGTATGGGCAATAGGGCTTGGACACGACACAGGTCACACTCCTTTCGGGCACGTTGGAGAGACTGTACTTAAGGAGTTCTGGAACAAGGATAAGAAGGAGAGCGACCCTGAATTTCAGCACGAATTACTCTCGCTACGCACGATGAGATACACAGCCCTTGGTACTAAGGGACTAAACCTCACCTACGCAGTGCTTGACGGCATTGTATCGCACTGTGGAGAGAAGTTTCACGACGGTTACATGATGCCATCATCTGAGGTAAAGAACCTTGATAATATCAAAGACCGCAAGGATCTAGTTCCAAGCACGTGGGAGGGCGTTGTGGTTCGTTTTGCAGATTCAATAGCCTATCTCGGGCGGGATGCAGAGGATGCTGCACGTATGGGACTGATTAAGATGGATGATCTTCCAAAGTCTGTAAAAGAGACGCTTGGTGAGACAAACGGTGAAATAATCAACTCGCTTGTGAACGATCTTGTGGCATCATCGAGCCCAGAAAAGGGCATAGGATACAGCGCTAAGGTGAGAGATGTTGTGATGGAATTCGTACAGTTCAACTACAAGAACATCTACAAGAGTAAGACAATGGAGATAGAAACCGAAAAGCGTAAACGCCTATTAAACCTCATCTACACCTACATCGATTTCCTGTACTCGGAATACGAGACAAATCCGGATGCGCTCATGCTTGAAAAAACATCGATTGCAACTAATCTCAGGTCGTATCTTGATAAGCGAATCCCTGTGTATAACGAGCGTGGCGAGGGTAAGAGAGAGCTTCTGTTTGATTACGTTGCGGGGCTTACGGATACATTTGCAATCGAGGCTGCAAAAGAGATACTTGGAGCAAAGCAGAGTTAGGACACAAGTAGTAATTTGGCATAAACTGACGTGGTTGAGACGCCTTAATTACGCAATTGTTAAACTTGAATTGTGCTTTTTAAGTAATTATAATTTTAATAAAGGGAGGATAAATATGGACAAAAAAGCACTTTATAGTCTTTCATACGGTGTTTTTCTGCTTTCTGTTAAAACAAAAGAAAAAGAAAATGCCTGCATAACAAACGTAGGAGTACAGGTTGCAAGCGATCCTACAAGAATAGCAATTTCGGTATTAAACACAAATCTAACATGCGAGCTTTTAAAACAGAGCGGAGTGTTTGTATTAAGTGCTCTTGATAAAACATTTCCGTTTGAAACAATTAAGCATTTTGGAATGCAATCGGGAAGAGATGTTGAAAAATTTAAGGGTTTAAACTTTCAGCGTGATTCAAATGATATTCCTTATTTGACAGAGCATGTATCTGCAATAATAAGCGCGCGTGTTGTTAAACAGGAAGACCTTGGAACGCATACTTTGTTTATAGCAGAGGTAACGGATGCCGTATCTCTTACAGGAGCAGAGCCCATGACGTATGCCTATTATCAGGCAGAGGTTAAGCCTAAAAAACAGACAAATAGCGCAAAAAAAATAATTGGCTGGAGATGTGTAATTTGTCAATATGTGTACGAAGGCGAAACATTGCCCGATGACTATACCTGTCCTTTATGCGGACACCCAAAAGAGGATTTTGAACCGATTTACGAGTCTTAATTTGCTGTTATAGGTACGCCTCGTAAGGTAAATGTCTTAGAGCTTATATCTACTTTCTCTTCTGTTCTAAAAATATGTTGCATTACTATGTTATATGATATAATTATAGGACATGAAAGACCTTATACTACAATTTTTTCACAATACGCCTTTGATGGCAGCAATGGTGAGTACTTTAATTGCTCAGGCTGTCAAAGTGATCATAAATCTAATTGTATACAAGAAGTTTGATGCACGTCTTCTGTTTGAGACGGGTGGAATGCCATCAAGCCATACTGCATGCGTTGGTGCATTGTGGACAAGTATTGTGGTGATCTACGGGATGGATAGCCCATTGAGCGCAATCGCATTTGTACTTGGCGGTATTGTGTATAGGGATGCAGTTGGAGTGAGAAGACAGGCGGGAATTCATGCAAAGATCCTAAATGAAATCACAAAGTATGAGGAAAGCGATGAACACGACCTGTACTTAAAGCCATTAAAGACGCTCTTAGGACACACACCTACTCAGGCGCTTGTTGGGCTTGCTCAGGGATTTCTTGTTGGAGTCTTATACGCAAAGTTTATTTAACAACAATAATTAACATAATAATGAAAATTTATTCATAATTTAATATAGTAAACACAAGATGCGATGCGGAGGATAGGAATGGCAAAGGCAAAAACCACGACAGAAACAAACGATAAGGAAGAAATTCTTGAAGTTACAAGAACGCAGATAGAAAAACAATTCGGAAAAGGCGCTTTAATGAAGCTTGGAGAAGGCGCACAAGACCTAAACATAAAAGTGATACCATCAGGCTGTATTCTATTAGATGAGGCTTTAGGAGTTGGAGGATACCCTACGGGCAGAATTATCGAGGTATACGGACCTGAAAGCTCAGGAAAAACAACGCTTGCACTACAGGCCATAGCTGAGGCACAGAAGAACGGAGGAATCGCTGCGTTTATCGACGCAGAGCACGCTTTGGACCCAACTTATGCGCAAAATGTAGGCGTAAACATCAACGAGCTATGGGTAAGTCAACCGGACTCAGGAGAGCAGGCACTCGAGGTCACAGAGAGCCTTGTGAGATCAGGCGCTGTGGATATTATCGTGGTTGACTCTGTTGCTGCCCTCACTCCACAGGCTGAGATAGACGGCGAAATGGGCGACTCACACGTAGGACTTCAGGCACGTTTGATGAGCCAGGCACTTCGTAAGCTTACATCGCTTCTTGCAAAGACAAACACAACAATCATCTTTATCAACCAGATTAGAATGAAGATCGGCGTGATGTTTGGAAATCCAGAGACCACAACAGGCGGTAATGCGCTTAAGTTCTACTCGTCAATACGAATCGAGGTGAGAAAGGGCGAAACTCTTTCAAAGTCAAGCAACGATGACGCTGTGGGTCACAAGGTGAAGATCAAGATTGTTAAGAATAAGGTTGCTCCACCGTTTAGAAAGTTCGAAACTGACCTTTACTTCGGTGAGGGGCTATCAAAGGCTTCATCAATCCTTGATGCTGCAATCAAGTACGATTTGATCGAAAAACTTGGCTCATGGTTCTCGTACAAAGACGAGAAGATTGCTCAGGGTAGGGATGCTGCAATTAAGTACATCAAGGAACACGAAGACATCTACGATGAGCTTAATGAGACGCTCCACGAGCTGATGTTCAACAAAAAAAATAGTGCAGAGGAAGAATAATCCCCTGCACTATAACATCAAGTAACGCCGTTATAGTATTACTTGTTTTCAAACGCAGCAACGATTGATACTGTTGTTGACACCTCAAATTCACCAGAGACGATGGAAGTTGTCGCAAACGATGTATCCATAGCTGTTGCTTCCTTATAGAGCATGCGTGGTGTGTTTGTAAAGTACGGCGTGCTGTCGTTGCCTTCTGTGATGGTCTTGATTTCAGTAACAGTAACGCCTGCACTTTCTGCAAAGTCGTTAATCTTTTCAAGTGCCTTCTCAACGGCAATCTTACGAGCACTTTTGTAAAGTGACTCCTCATCCTTCACCGAGAACTCTATGTTGTTAATCTGAATAGCCTCAATTGCGCTAAGTTCATCGATTATGGATCCAAGTCTAGCTTCATTTCCATCCTTGATGTTTTCGATTCTAACAGAGATTGTCTCTGACACGCCCTGACCGAGTAACACATCCTGCCTCTGGTCATAGTCGTATTTTTTACGTGGTCCGATTGCGAGTGATGATGTTTTTGTATCTGATTTTTTCACGCTGTACTTTTCGAGTACTTCGTATATTCTAGTAACTTTCTGATTTGCCCTGTTTAGCGCTTCTGATGTAGTTGGTGCAATCTCATCAACAGAGATTCTGAATGTTACAACATCAGGGCTACCCTTAGCAATGCCCTTACCTGTAACTGTGATGTAGTTGACATCAGGTGTCGGAGCTTCCGTTTTAATGGATGTTGATCCTTCACTGTTGCATGATGCAAGAGCAAAGACGCTTAAAAAAACAAACAAAATGATTAAAATTCTATTCTTTCTCATAATCATAATATAGTCAAAATAATTCCAATATTCCAATGAATTGTCAAAAAAGGTAATTTTTGTTTTTAAAAGCAATGTGTTATAATCAACAAACAATGCAAAATAGTTTAAAGGCTAACATATCAGGCGATCATCTCTTTAGAAAAATGTGTAGTTTCGGAATTCCAATATTTCTTGCATTATTCATCCAGGCTCTTTATGGTGCTGTGGATCTCTGGGCTGTAGGTCGATTTGGAAATGCAGAAGACGTAACGGCCGTCGCAAACGGAAGTCATTTTATGTCGCTTGTTACCGCTCTGTTTGTGGGTGTGTCTGTTGGTGCAACTATTGAACTTACAGAGAAGTTTGCAGAAGGGGATGATTACGCATCAGGATACATCGCAGGTGCATGTATAAGAGTAATCGCGCTGTTCGGATTAGCTGTAGGACTCTTACTGATAATCTTTGCGCCCCTTGTAGCCCGTGTGATGAATACACCAGATGAAGCTATCGCAAAAACGGTGTTGTACCTTAGGATATGCGGAATCGGAAGCATAGCAATTGCGCTTTTTAACCTAATCAGTGCTATCTTCAGAGCCATTGGGGATGCAACAACGCCGCTTTTATTCGTGCTCGTTGCATGCGTGTTTAACGTGATCTTAGACGTAGTTTTGGTGGAATTCTGCCATCTTGGAACGCTCGGAGTGGCTCTAGCAACAGTTGTAAGTCAGAGCATGAGCGTAATCTCAGCAATATTATACATACGCAAGTTTCATCTCCCGTTTGTATTCGGACTTGAACAGGTTGAGACTCATAAAGGATTCGGACGACGGGTGCTGAAGATGGGGTTGCCTGTGGGAATACAGCAGGTGTTCGTAAACTGTTTTTACGTGATCATACTTGCGTTTTCTAACTCGCTTGGTATGGTGGTATCGGCAGGCGTGGGGATTGCAGAGAGAGTGATTATGTTTGTGATGCTAATCCCGCTTACATTTATGGAAACTCTAACCGTGTTTGTGGCAGAGAGCAAGGCAAGAGGAGATCATAAAACTGCTTCAAAGAGCCTATTTATCGGTATGATTTCATCAATAGTTGTGGGACTTATGGTGTTTGTGCTTTTCGAGTACTTCAGCCCGTATGTATCCGCAATATTTGTAAGCGACAAGGAAATAATAAAGGTATCCAGTGAATTCCTCAAAGCCACCGCGCTTGAATGCCTGATTCTTTCGATGACCTATTGTTTCCTTGGATACCTTAATGGTACAAAGCACACGCCTTTTGTTATGTTACAGGGTGCAGTTGGAATCTTTTGTGTAAAGTTACCATACGCCTACTACGCTGTATTTCTCACGACTCCTCGTGTGTACAATGTAGCTCTATCCCTTGAGTTTGCAGGAATGGCACAGCTGTTCTTATGTATATGCTACTTCCTCATAATCTCAAAAGACAAGTGATTATTTATGTGCAGCCTTAATCTCCTCGGCAAGCTTACCCTGAAGAGTCTCATAGTGATCCTCCTCAAGTTCAAATGAACCTGTTCCGCTCGTGATGGACTTAAGTGCAATTGCATAATCAAGTGTTGATGAGATAGGAATCTCAGCGTTAACAGCCTGAAGCGATCCCAAATCCTCCTGCCCAGTTACTCGAGCACGACGTGATGAAAGATCGGAAAGAATATCGCCGATGTACTTTGATGATGCATATACTTTGAGCTTTCCTATAGGTTCAAGAAGCACAGGTGATGATTTTGATAGCGCATCCTTAAGCGCACCCGATGCTGCCATTCTAAATGCCATTTCCGATGAATCTACAGGGTGTTCCTTACCATCAACAAGCGTGATGCTTATATCCACAACAGGGTAACCTGCAAGCACTCCTTCCTTCATAGCGTCGGCAAATCCCTTTTCAATTCCAGGAACGTACCCCTTGCTTACAGCCATACCTTTTATGATGTTCTGGAACTTATACATCTCTCCACGTGGGAGTGGTTCAACCTCGATCACCACACGAGCATACTGACCGTGTCCGCCCGACTGTTTCTTATGTGTGAACTCAGTAAGAGGCGACTTCTTTGTGATTGTCTCTCTGTATGCAACCTTTGGAAGGGATGTGGTTACGTTCACCTTGAGCTTATCCTTGATCATTCCAAGTATGAAGTCCGTATGAAGAAGTCCCATTCCAGATATTGTGGTCTCGTGAGTTTCCTCGTTGTATGATGTCTTAAACGTAGGGTCTTCCTCTGTAACACGGTGTAGGAATTCGTTAACCTTTACATCGTTTTTCTTGTCGTCTGTTGAAATTGCAAGCGAGTAGATAGGCGATGGGAAGCGAAGAGGAGCAAAGAGAGTATTGTTATTCATGTCTGCGGTAAGAGTGCAGTTTGTCTCTGCAATATCGCATTTTGTGATTACTCCGATGTCACCTGCGTGGAAGGCCGGAGTTTCGCTGAGCTTCTTACCCATAGCTCTGTAGAGTTTACCGATTCGTGCTTTCTTACCAGTTTCTGGATTCTTAACCTCCATATCGGGCGTAAGGGATCCTGTAACAACCTTTATAAAGTTCATCTTTCCTGAGAACTGATCAATAACAGTTTTAATCACATAGCCTGAGAATTCACCCTCATCCGTGATGTAGATGTTCTGCCTTTCGCCGTTCTCATCAAGGATGTAATCACGTCTGTTTTCAGGGGATGGACAGAAGTTTTCAACAAAGTCGAGAAGAGGGAACACGCCAGAGAGCTTTTCTGCACTTCCGCAGAGTACTGGAACAAATGTAGCCTTATCAAGACCCACTTTAACGCCGCGGATGATCTCCTCATACGTTAGTGTATTTTCGCTGAAATACTTCTCCATAAGGTCGTCAGCGCCTTCTGCTGCAACCTCGATTAGCTTCTCACGGTATTCCTTAACCTTATCCATATAGATGTCAGGAATTGCCTTGGATTGAGGTGCACCGCTTGCCTGAATAAAGTAAGCTTTCTCGTGGATTATGTCGATTACGCCCTTATAATTATCGCCCTGTCCCATTGGAATCACTACAGGTAAGAAGTGCTTATCAAAGTTGTCTTGTAGAGCTTGGAATGTCTTATCAAAATCAGCTCTATCCTTATCCATTTTATTTACAAATACTATACGTGGTTTGTTGCGGTCGTTTAAGCGCTTCCAGAGCTTAAAGGTCTCAATTTCCGGTCCATTCACAGCGTCAACAACCATCACAGCCGTCTCTGTTGCTCTAAAGCCAAGCACGCATTCACCCACAAAGTCAGACGTGCCAGGAAGGTCAATTACGTTCCAGCGATAGTCGTTGTGAGTAAATGATGATAGTGAAGCATGAATAGACATCTTTCTTGAGATTTCTTCCTCTGTATAGTCGCTTACTGTTTTGCCGTCTGCTATTGTACCTGCTGTAGGGATAGCCTTTGCGATAAATAGGATTGCATCGTTGAGGGTAGTTTTACCAACTCCGTTGTGTCCTGCTAGCGAAATGTTTCTAACTTTTTCTCCTGAAAATGCCATTTTCATCCTCCGTTTTACAAAGTGATAGTGTTTATTTTATTAACATTATCTTATATACTTTATTATATTGCACTTTTTATCTTAGATTATAAAAATTATGCAAATAGAGGTTTATAATGGCAGACAACGTTACAATGGACAAAATTGTCTCCTTGTGTAAGAGGAGAGGTTTTATTTTCCAATCATCAGAAATTTATGGTGGACTTAATGGCGCATACGACTACGGTCCGATGGGAGTTCAGCTAAAAAATAACATCAGAGACTTCTGGTGGAAAGAGATGACGCAGTACCACGATTCAATTGTTGGACTTGATGCGTCAATCCTTATGCATCCAAGAGTTTGGGAGGCGTCAGGGCACGTCTCAAACTTCTCAGATCCAATGGTGGACTGTAAGGTTTGTAAGAGCAGATTCAGAGCAGATCAGATTGATCTTAACGCTCCATGTCCTGTCTGTGGCAACAAGGGATCATTTACAGAGCCTAGAAACTTCAATTTGATGTTTAAATCACACATTGGAGCATCAGAGGATGCTGCAAACGTTGTATACCTCAGACCTGAGACGGCACAGGGTATCTACGTTGACTTTAAGAACGTAGTAGACTCATCAAGAGTTAAGATCCCATTTGGAATTGCACAGGTTGGTAAGAGCTTCAGAAACGAGATTACCACAAAGAACTTCATCTTCCGTTCATGCGAATTTGAACAGATGGAAATGCAGTGGTTCTGCGCACCAGGGGAAGACGAAAAATGGTTCGAGTACTGGCGCTCAGAGAGAATGAACTTCTACAAAAAGATGGGAATCCATCCTGAAAATCTACGTTGGCATCGCCATGGAGAGGATGAACTTGCATTCTACGCAAAGGATGCATACGACATCCAGTTTAACTTCCCTATGGGCTTCCAGGAGCTCGAAGGCGTACACAACAGAACAAACTACGACCTTACACAGCATCAGAAGTTCTCAGGAAAAGACCTATCATATCTCGATCAGGATAACGGCAACAAGAGATACATCCCATACGTCATCGAGACATCAGCAGGGCTTACTCGTAACGTGCTTATGGTGCTTTCGGATGCATACGAGGAGGAGAAGCTTGAGGATGGAGATACAAGAACAGTTCTACACTTCCACCCATTAATTGCACCTGTGAAGGTTGCAGTCCTACCACTTGTGAAGAAGGATGGCCTTCCTGAAAAGGCAAAAGAAGTACTTGCAACACTAAGGGAGTATTATACAGTTGCATACGACCAGAACGTAGCAATCGGAAAGAGGTATAGAAGACAGGATGAGATTGGCACACCTTACTGCGTAACAATCGATTACGACACAATGAAGGACGACACTGTAACAATCCGCTTTAGAGACACAATGGAACAGCAGAGGGTTAAGATCAGCGAGCTTATAAGCCTCATCCACGAGTCCGACAAGAACTACAAAAGAGTTTAATTAATAAGTCTGTAAAATGCTGTATGATGGAGTAAAAGTTTATGCATCTCATCGTGATAAGCATTTTACAGATCTTCCTTTTAACACACATAGAATTGCAATTATAATCCTTCACACGGCAACAACGGATGCCCTAATTCGCATGCTAACGACGCTTGGCAACAGCGAGAGGAACATCTACGTTGTAATTCCGTTTGAGAGTGATTTTGACAGAAGCGTGATCGAAAACTACCCAAATATAAACTGGATAGTCTACGAAAAGCCTGAAGACAGAATTGCAATGACTATGGTTGCGTCAAGAGAGACGCACGAGGACTACGTTGCCGTACTTGATTCCACATACGACCTGATTCAGTTTGATGACGCTCAGATACTCGAAATGTTCAAAAACGACGATAAAGCCGTCTGTATCGCACCGTTTGTCTACAGCAACACTTCATCGCTTTTCCCCACCTGTTATGCACCTAAAATCAGCGATAACATCAGGGTAGACCTTGTGGAACTGATCCCAGAAGAGTCCTTTGTAAACACGCTTTATCCGTTTATGTTGATGGGCGTCTACCGCAAAAAAACCTTCCAACTCGGCGGTAAAATCGACTATAAAATCAAAGACTTCAATGTGAGAGAATACGACTGCTTTGCTCGCATGTGGCTGATGGGATACCACACTTACATGACGTCCACATTCAAGGTGATGTGTAACGTGGAATTTGTACCAATCATAGACCGCACGTATAACAGAGACACTAAAATTCTTTCATCAAAGCTTTTATCCTTCTATAAAAACCGAGGAGGAAACGCAGGATTACGTCCATTCTGGTGGTTGAACTACAAAATAATCTTCGTGCTTAAAGACGTAAAGCCGTTCTTAAGGAAAGCCACAATCGACTTTTACACGCTTGTGCATCTCTGGACAGTTGAAATGGGGGATGTGAATGATATACTTTGATAACTCGTCAACATCGTTCCCAAAGGCGCCAGGAATACAAAAAGCTCTGGATGAGTACATAAACAACTATCCATTTAATATCAGTAGGGGTAACTACAGAGCATCGTATACTCTTGAGGAAAAGGTGTACAACGTACGTGAGAGTATTAAGGCGTTCTTTAATGCATCGGAAACATCAAATGTAGTATTCACATCTGGAGTGACAGCATCTCTTAATACGTTCATCAGGGGATTTCACAAGCAGGGGGACCACGTACTAGTATCCCCAATGGAACACAACGCTGTGATGCGCCCCCTTGAGGCTATGCGTAAGGACGGCATAATTACGTACACGGTTATCGATAAAGACGACATCTTTACGGGTAACATCAAAAAGTACATCAAGCCTAACACAACATCGTTAATCGTAAACCATGCATCCAACGTCACAGGCGATGTGATTGATATCAACGCATTAGGGGTCGAGGCAAAGCGGTACGGACTTGCATTTGCAGTTGATTCAGCACAGAGCGCAGGTGAAATCAACATTGATGCGCGTAACATAGACTTTCTTGCATTCACAGCGCATAAGGGGATCCTTTCGCTTCAGGGGGTGGGAGGAGCGGTAATCAGTAAGGGTGTAGAGACAAGGATCAAACCGCTTGTTTTTGGAGGCACAGGAAGCCGTTCATCGTCGTTTGAAATGCCTGATTTCCTTCCTGATAAGTTTGAGGCAGGAACGGGTAATATCCCAGGAATCATCGCACTTGGCGAGGGGATAAATTACATCAACACCGTTACGCTTGATAGGATACACGATCATAAAATTGCGCTACGTGACGAGTTTATTAAAGGGGTAAGTGAAATTGATAACTTTGAGGTTGTATCGCTTCAGAATAACGATTTTGTAGGTGTGGTATCCCTTATTCACAAAAATAAGGATCTTGCCGAGATCTCAAATAGTCTTGATAGAGATTTTAATATCTGTACGCGCGTTGGACTTCACTGTGCACCGCTATTACATATGACACTTGGCACGTTCGAGAAGGGTGGAACGCTGAGATTCTCATTCTCGTACTTTAACACATCCAGTGAGGTTAAAGAGTGCATTTTAGCGCTTAAAACGCTTGCTTAGTCCTCTTTTTTAAATAGTTTTGGATCGTAATTTACGCTCTGTTTAACAGGCGTGATGGAGAGCGCTTCACCTTTTTCGTTAAACTCAACAATCACGCCCTGAAGTTCAATGTCGTTAAAGTTTTCCTTTGAGCGTAGAGGAATGTTAGTCCTCTGTTTGTTGATCTCGGTTTCAGCGTCAAGACCGCCCACTGAGTAAACGCTTCCGCATCGTCCGTTGTCCGTGATGTATGCTGTGTGATTCTCGCTCACCTCGCTATCCGCCGTTAACACTTTGGTGTGGGTTCCAATAACGGCTGTAACCTTACCGTCGAGGTAGTGGAACATAGTTTGTTTTTCAGCACTTGCTGATGCATGGAATATCACAAACACCACAGGGTAGTTTTCCTTGATCTTATTAAGCGAATAATCAAGCGTTGTGTATGGATTGTTGAGCGTAGGGTGCATATTCTGGATTCCAAGCAGGTTAATCACAGCAACCTTTACTTCTCCAATGTTTGTGAATTTTACACCTTTTCCAGGGGTATCCGCGATTGGAAAGTTATACGGACGGAGCACCTTTGAGGTGTCTTTGATAAAGTCCATCATATCCCTTTTATAAAAAGCTTTTTCACCAAGTGTGATTATATCAACACCCGCTTTCATAAGGCTAACTGCATTTTTTGCGTTGATACCAAAGCCGTTTGCCATGCCTTCGCCGTTTGCTACCACAAGGTCAACGTCTTTCTTTAAGTCTTTAAGGGCATTCTTGACTGCAGTAAAACCTGGTCGTCCTACAATCTCGCCGAGTACTAGGATTTTCATAGTATAACTAAATATCAATTCGCACCTTTTGTCAAACTTGTAGTATCATAAATGTATGGCATACGAATTAGAAGACGGCAGAATGTATCACATTCACTTAAAAAAGGGAGAGGTGGGGCGCTACGTAATCCTACCTGGTGATCCTGGACGCGTTCCACTCATTGCAGCATACTTAGACGGGGCAAAACAGGTGGCGTACAACAGGGAGTTCTGCTCGTATACAGGCACTCTTGATGGTGAAATGGTAACCGTAACAAGCACAGGTATCGGAGGCCCATCCGCTGCAATCGCGATAGAAGAATTGATAAAATGCGGTGCAGATACCTTTATACGCATCGGTACTGCAGGAGGCATCAACACAAAGGTGATAGGCGGCGATGTAGTGATTGCAACAGGTGCTGTGAGGGCAGAAGGCACAAGCAAGGAATACGCGCCAATTGAGTACCCTGCCGTAAGTGACTTTGACGTCACAAGCGCCCTAAAAACAGCTGTTGAGAAGCTTAGGTTTAAGCATCACCTTGGCGTGGTACAGTGCAAGGATTCGTTCTATGGCCAGCATGAGAGTGAAAAAATGCCAGTCTCATATGAGCTTCAAAACAAGTGGGAAGCGTATAAAAAACTCGGATGCCTTGCAAGCGAAATGGAGAGCAGTACGCTTTTTATCGTATCACTCACCCATGATGTGAGAGCAGGCGCTGTATTCTCGATTGTGGGCAATCAGGAAAGGGCTAAGCTTGGGCTTTCAAACCCACAGGTTCATGACACTGATGATGCCATTAGAGTGGCTGTGGAGGGGATTCGTAACCTCATCAAGTCAGACAAGCGTTAACGTGTTGTTCTCAGTTTTAAGTGTTCTCACGCCGTCTATAACGTCCAAAGTGCCGCTATAAACATCACCTGTCTTTCTGTCTGTAACGTTTACAACTCTTCTTGTATTTTCATACGTGATCTTGATTAGGTAGTGCGTGAGGCGTATCTCCTTAGGCTCAGTGACTGGCTCTGTGATTGGTTCTGTGATTGGTTCTGTGACTGGCTTAATAACTTCAGTAGAAGGAACAGTAGGAGGTGATGGAACAGCAGGTTCAATGACCTCAGGTTCGGCGGTAGACTCAACGACAGGCTCTATAATTTCAGCTGTAGGTACAGAAGGTACGGATGGTACAATTGGTTCAACAACTACAGGTACGACGATAGGCTCAACGACAGGCTCTATAATTTCAGCTGTAGGTACAGAAGGTACGGATGGTACAATTGGTTCAACAACTACAGGTACGACGATAGGCTCAACGACAGGCTCTATAATCTCAGCTGTAGGTACAGAAGGTGCAACTGGTACAATTGATTCAACAATTTCAGGTACGACGGTAGGCTCAACGACAGATTCTATAATCTCAGCTATAGGTACAGAAGGCACGGATGGTGTCTTAACCTCAGGAACGTGTTTCTTGACTTCAGGGAGCTTCTCTTCAACCCTCATGTCTTCAATAGGCTTTTCTACAGGTATGATGATAGGTTCAGGCTTTGTCTCTCTGATTACATCAACAGTGGCAGCATTAAGGGTAGGCTTTGTAGGTGTAAGAAGGCTCTCCATGTATTTGTATCGTCCTTCCTCTCTGATGCGCATTGCATTCTCAATAATTGCGTCTCTGATTGGTTTTAGCCTGAGTTCTTCCTCTTTCTCTTCGATGAGTTTTCGTCGTATTGTAATTTCATAGAGGCGTCGTCCTTCTTCCTTAAGACGTATTGCCTCGTAGAGTGGTGCTTCCTGTCTCTCTCTTTCTGCCTTTCTGATGTCATCATCGATGCGTGTGATGTAATTTAGCGGTGTATTGTCTTTAAGAAGCGATGGAATGGGGCGCTTTGCATTTATAAAGGTGCGTACTGTAAGCGAGACTAAAACGATTATCGCAACGGATAAAAGTGCAATGATTGATAGTTTGATTGTGTTCTTGTTTCCTAGTCTCTTCACTTAGTCACCCATAGTAATCTTATTAAAATCAAAGGGCGATTGCAAAGTAGAGCGCGCACTTCATATTTTAATAGACAAATACAGCGAAAAAATAGTAATATAATTTTATGTCAGAAAGGTCAATTAAAGCTACATTAATACCAATATTTACGCCGATATTATTGCCGGTAATTATATTCTTTGTGTGCTACTTTTTATTCCCATCGTTCTCATACGAGTTCTTTGGAGTGAGTTTTAGAGCATCAAAGCATCCTGAAGTACAAAAGCAAACTGAGTTTAAAAACAACTCATACAATACCAGCTACAATGTTGAAGTGGTTCCAGGCGCAAAAGTTCAGGTAGATGTGCCAGAAAAAGACGTTAAAAACGTAGTTGATAACATAAACGCAGGGGTTGATACTGTAAAAAACATAATTGAATTCGCGGAGGAAACCTCAAAGAACGCTCAGAGCGTTCTTGATACAATCAGGCAGAGTGGCGTCAGGAATTAACTATGGACAGACTATTAATCGTTGATACGTATGCATTCCTTTACAGGGCGTTTTATGCAGGGTCAGGATTAATGAAAAACAGCTCCGATAAAAGCATTGGAGCGTATGCAGGTTTCTTCTCAACCATTCTATACCTACTTAAAGAGACTAAATGTACTCACGTTGTATTTGCATCGGATTCAAAGTCGCCATCAAAGCGAAAATTGCAGTATCCTGAATACAAGGCAAACAGGGATCACATGCCAGATGACCTCAGGGAGCAGGTGGATCTTGTTAAGAATGCGCTTTCATCTGCAAACATCACACTTCAGATGAAGGACGGCCTTGAGGCGGATGACATCATCGTAGCGCTTGCAAACAAGTATGCCGACAAAAACACGGAAGTTGTGATTGCATCGGGTGATAAGGATATCCTACAGGCTGTGAGTGACGAAAAGCACATAACGTTATTCCGTCCGCCATCATTTGGAAATCAATGGACTGTATACAACGAGGCAAAAATCGAAGAAAAATACGGCATCAAAAAGGAGAGCATCGCAAGTTACCTCTCGCTCCTTGGAGATGCAAGCGATAATGTACCAGGTGTTAAGGGGATAGGCACAAAGGGCGCTGTAGAGCTTCTCAAGGAGTACAAGACGCTTGATAACATCTACAGTAACCTTGATAAGATCGCAAAGCCAAAAACGCGCTCATCGCTTGAAAACGGCAAGGATGATGCGTACCTTTCATACTCGCTTGTATACCTTGGGGGTGAGGATTACGATGCAGGCGACATAAACCAATACAAGGTTGAAAACATCAATTATGCCGAGTTAATCAATACGCTTAACAACGACGGAGCACACGCTATTGCAAATAGGTTCCTAAAGTTCACAAAAGACAGCAAAATCGAGCTGAAAGACGTAAAAAGCAATGCAGAACTTGATGTATTTACGTTCAAAAAGCATACAGCGACGCACGATGATCTTAAAAACGCACTCTCTACATCAAACGTAGTCGCAGTTAACTACAACAAGGATACCTCAAATCTCACGTATACAACTACAGATGATGCATCAAACAGTATCAATATTCATAAAAGCAATATTGAAATTATATCAAAATTAATAACAGATTACCTCAACAGCGATAAAAACGCCCTTGTAGGCTTTGACCTCAAGACCACCATCAAGGCGTTCTACATAGGTAACGTATCGAGAATAAAAGCCCACCTTTATGACATCGAACTTATGGCATACCTTCTTGATAGTGAAAAACAGCACTTTCCAAAGTCGTTACTCTCAGAAAAGTACCTATCCAAAACGCTTCCGAATCAAAAGAAGAAGGAATCAACGCTGTTTGAGAGTGATGAAGATAACGTCACGGCTTTTCACGCGCCACTTTCCCATGCGCTCTACTCAAAACTCATTGCTGCCTTAAAGGATAAGGAGCTCTTGAACTACTACGAAACGGTTGAGGAGAAAATACTTCCAATTATTGCGTCTATTGAAAAGAACGGTATCTATCTTGATACAAAAGAGCTAGAAACACTCAAAGAAACGCTCACTAAACGCATCGACAAAATCACAGATCAAATCTATGAGCTTATCGGCCACCCAATCAACATTTCGAGCCCTCAACAGGTGGGAACAGTACTGTTTGACGAATTAAAAATCGCAAGCGGAAAGAAAAACAAGCTTGGCTACTCTGTAAGTTCAGAAGTGCTTGAAAGCCTCAAGGATGAGCATCCTATAGTGCCACTGATCCTCGATTACCGCTTTGCAACTAAGATCAGAAGCACATATACCGACTCGCTCATCAACCTTGTAGACAGAAGCGATAACCGCCTTCACACCACGTTCTTACAGACGGGCACAGCAACAGGGCGATTCTCATCAGTCTCGCCGAACCTACAGAATATCCCTGTAAGAAGCGATGAAGGACGCCTAACACGTATGGCGTTTAAGAGCACGGAGGGCAATATCTTACTCTCTGCAGACTACGCTCAGATTGAGCTTGTGGTACTCTCGCATTTCTCAAAGGATAAGAATCTAATCTCGCTTTTTAAATCAGGTGAGGATGTACATAAGCTCACGGCAAGCCTTATATTTTCAAAGGATAAAAGTGAAGTGACGCCATCAGAGAGGCGCTTGGCAAAGACAATCAACTTTGGCGTGATCTACGGCATGTCAGCATTCCGTCTTGCTCAGGATCTTGGCGTGAGAGTATCGGATGCAAACGAATTCCTCTCTCTGTACTTTGACAACTTCAGCGGAGTAAGAGCGTTTATCGACAATACAATAGAAGAGGTAAAGAAAACAACTTTTACCACAACATTGCTTGGACACAAGCGTTTCTTCCCATCAATCAACGATTCGAATAAGAACGTAAGAAGCGCAGCAGAAAGGGCAGCCGTAAACTCCATAATTCAGGGAAGTGCTGCCGATATCCTCAAACTCGCAATGATAAAAATCACAAAGGAGATTCAGGATGAGGACGTAAAACTTCTTTTAAACGTACACGATGAACTCATATTTGAACTTCCTGAGTCAAAGGTTGATACGATTAAGACAAAGGTTGAAGACATAATGACTCACGCTGTAAAGCTTGATGTGCCACTTAGGGTATCTGTAGAAACTGCACATTCATGGGGAGAGATGCATTGATGGTCAAAACGCTGGGAGTCTCAGGCAGTATTGCCTCAGGGAAGAGCTACTTTGTTAAAGTTTTTATAGACTTACTAAAAGAGCAGAATGTGGAATACTATCACTTTGATGCAGACAAGGAAACGCACGAGGTAATCAGAAAGAACCACAAGGAAATCAGCGCCCTTCTTAACATCATAGACCTCTATAAAGATGAGCTCAGTGATAGCGAAAGGACATTCTCAAAGGCTATTTTGAACAAAATACTTTCATCAAGTGAACTCAATAAAACGTATCAAACATACATTTGGAACATCCTATACGGCGAACTTCTGAGGAGTCGAGACAATTTCTTCTCATCCATAAAAGACAAGGGGCTCGATAAGGGCGTATTCATCTTTGATGCGGCATTCCTCTTTGGCGCAGGGTGGGATAACCTTGCCGATATGATAGTAAAAGTTGTTGCCGATACAGACGTAAGAAAGGCACGATTTGTTGAAAGAAGTGAACAAAATGTACATAAAAATGATGATAAAAACCATGATAAGTCCCATTTTGAGGCGCAATTCGACCTCATAGAAAAGGCAAGCGAGAAGGAAAGATACCTTGACAGAGAGCGAAATCGTAAGATAATATTTACTATGAATAATACTAACACGACGGGAGACGTCCCCTTGGAGTTAGAAGCAAAAACGGTATATACGTGTTTGTTTGAGGAAAAACCATGGTAAAAAACATAACAATTTTTGCAACAATCTTTTTGATTTTTGCTTTAATTTTCTCATTTGTAGCTGTAAAAGTGGTGAGAACGTACGATATATCCAATGTAGCAAAGCAAGGGTTTAAGGTACTCTCCCCATCAGAATCAGAAGCAGCAATAAAAGAGAGAATAGACAGTGAAATTGGCTATTCTGATGTATCCGATGCGGATAATCCACTGGTGATCTCTGCCGTTCTTGGCACATATCCTGAAGATGATCAAATAATTGAAGAAGTTAAAGAAGAACCAAAAGTTATCACACCTCCAGTTGTTGAGGTTGTGCCTCAGCCAATCGAAGAGATTCCACCTCAGCCAGTTGTTGAGGTTGTACCTCAGCCAATCGAGGAAATTCCACCTCAGCCTATACTTACAGCGCCAATCAACAACACATTAAGCGCAGAGGTAATTATCGAAAAAGCACCTCAAGAGGATGCGCCTGTTGAGAGAACAAAGACAATCAGGGAGGTTCTTTCTCAGGAGAAAGCAGAATCACGTCTTAATGATCTTATTCAGGAGATCGAGACAAAGGCAGATCCAAAAGTACCAACTATGGCTGGCGATACAGACAGCACATACGTATATATGACATCAAACGACATGATTATTGCTTACGATGCTCTAAGACAAGCAGCATTGCGTTCTGTATATCCAATAATAAAATCAGACATATCAAGCGAGTTTGTTTGGAAAGATATGATGGAGAACAACTAAATGAAAAAAGTACTATCTATTTTATTAGTTTTATGCTTTTCACTCACTGTGATATTCGCAGTGGATATTGCAACGGTCAAATGGGCTTTAAAAACGCCAAGAAGTACTAACTACATCAGATACCAGGTGAACGAAGAACTTGACGACGCTTGGACAGTGGTAGAAAATGATGAATCAGGCATTGTAATTATCGAAATCGAGTCTCCAACTGACATTTCAAGCACACTATACGTTCAGCAGTCAATCGACGGTGTAATCTGGTCTAAGAGTGCATCTAAAACAATCTCTGCAGACGTAGTTCAGTCTGTATACAACAAAACGCACATGAAGGAAGTTGTAGTGAGAGTTCCAAGCGTCAACTACGATATGGACATCAACTCAGCCTTCACATCAGACGACATGACAACAGACATCACAGAGCTCGAGAAACAGCAGTACCTCCAGTCACTTGGCGATGAGAACGAGTCAGCGCTCAAGTTCACATTCCTATTCAAACCATCTGCTGCAATCAACCTCCAGAAGGCTATTGCACTTAATGATCCTAATAAAAATTATTGGGAGAATCGCTGGCAAAGTCATAAACTTAAAGGTGAGGACATTGCACCTCGCCTCGATATCGGCTTTATGTTTGAGAATATCGCAGGCAAAAAACACGATGTTGTTGGTTTTGATATGGGCTTTACTCTTGGCTATGAGACACGCCCTTACTCGGGTTGGAAAGCACAGGATGAAACTAAGAAGGTTATGGATCCTTCAACATGGTACCATAAGGCAAATATAGACCTTCGCCTAGGCATGGGGCTTAACCTTGCAAACAACCTTGTACGCCCATACTTTGGAGTTGGAGCAGGAGCAGAGTTCCTCTTTACAAATCTTCCTCTCGATGGTACTAATAATAGCGTATTTGATTTTGCTGTCTTTAATAGTAAAAACTTTGTACTTAAGGACGGTAAAGGTAATTCGCTAAGCGTCATGGTTTATCCATATATCCTTGGTACTCTTGGTGTTCGCTTTACATTCGGTCAGTTCACATTCGGTCTTGAAGGTACCTATAAGGTTTATCTTGTTGGTACTAAAGCGGAAGATATGTGGCACAAGATTGACGCTGGCATCACGCTCGGCGGAACATTCAGTATTTAATGAGCTTTGCTTTAGTACTTGCATTCCTGTTCTATATTGGCTCGACTTTCGGCTGGGTGCTTGAGCTGTTTTTTAGACGATTTAAGCCCACTAATAAAGAGCATAAGTGGGTGAATCCAGGCTTCTTACAGGGGCCATATCTTCCACTCTACGGCTTTGGCCTTGATGTGCTTTTTATGCTTTCCCTTGCAGGGATGTATCTTCCATCGGTTTCAAAGCCTGTTGAGGTGTTAATAATATTTGTAGTGTCATCATTGCTAATGACCATCCTTGAGCTCATAGCAGGTGAGATATTCATCGTGGGCTTTAAGGTTCAGCTTTGGGACTACAGCATGCTTTGGGGTAACTACAAAGGTTTGATCTGCCCACTATTTACAGTATTCTGGGGTGCCCTTGGCACAGCATATTATTACTTAGTTAACCCGTTTATCATCGATGCGATAATCTGGCTCTCACATAACCTGGTATTTTCGTTTGTAATCGGTATGTTCTTTGGTATATTCATCATAGATTGCGTGTATACAATGCAGCTTGCAACAAAGATCAGAACGCTTGCACATGAGAGTGGCATCATCGTCAGATACGAAGAGTTAAAAGAGCGCGTGAGGGATAGAGAAGCAAAGATTCGCGGAAGACGACGACGCTTCCTCATGTCGTTCTCGACAGATAGAAAATCATTCCGTGAACAGTTCATGGAGTACAAAAATAATCATCAAAACAACAATAAAAAAGTATGAAAATTGACAATTGGGAAAGCATAGGCGAAAGAGAGAAGCTCGCAGAAACAAGGATCTTTAGCGTCTATAAACAGAAGAAACGCTCATTGATTTCAAACAAGGTCAGTTCATTCGCAACAGTTGATGCACCAGACTGGGTTGTATGTATTCCAACCTATCAAAAGGACGGTGAAACATACGTGATCATGGTGCGTCAATACCGCTATGGATCCGCTTCTATCACGCTTGAATTCCCATGTGGAACTGTAGAAAAGGGCGAGGAGGCAGTGGTTGCGGCAAAGCGTGAACTCCTTGAAGAGACTGGCGCAAAATCAACATCAGAACCAATAAGGCTCGGCTCTGTAAGCCCAAACAGTGCCTTTATGACAAACAGAAGCACTATCTTCCTCTTTGAAGGTGTGGAGACAGTATCTGGCCAGGATCTTGACGAAAATGAAGAGATTGAAATCGTACACATGAAGCTTGATGATGTATTACGCAATTACATCGCAGACGAAAAGGAATGTGATAATTCCATCATGGCAGTTGCCTCATTTTTATTTTTAAGATACAAAAAGATGTTTTAAGGGTGTATAATTATCTTAATATACTTTGTCTATAGGAGCGTATTATGAACAAGATTGTGTTCAAAGAAAAATTGAGCGAAGAAGTATTCCATTTTGTTGTGGAAGCACCTCAGATTGCGGAGAACGTTAAACCAGGTCAGTTTCTTGTGGTTCAGCAAGGTGGGGATGGGGATGAGAGAATTCCACTCACAGTTGCAGACCACGACGTTGAAAAGGGCACAGTTTCTATGGTTTTCCAAGCAGTTGGTGAATCTACTCACCGTTTGGCTCTCCTTAACGAGGGTGACTATATCGGGCACGTCCTTGGACCTCTTGGAACACCATCTGAAATCGAAAACTTTGGACACGTAGTATGCGTAGGCGGTGGAATCGGACTTGCACCACTCTATCCTATAGCAAAAGCGCTCAAAGAGAAGGGCAACAAGGTTACCATCATCGCAGGTGCACGTAATAAAGATCTTCTTGTTATGATGAAGGAGCACAAGAGCGTCGATCCAAACATTATCATCACAACAGATGACGGTTCTCTCGGTCTCAAAGGCGTGGTAACAGTACCTCTTAAGGAGCTATGCGAGAAGGGCGATGTTGATAGAGTTATCGCAATTGGACCTCCAATCATGATGAAATTCTGTGAAAAGACAACAAAGGAATTCAATATCCCAACAATAGTGTCTCTTAATACCCTCATGGTAGACGGAACAGGAATGTGTGGATGTTGCCGTGTGCAGATTGGCGATAAAACCAAATTTGTATGCGTAGACGGTCCTGATTTTGATGCACATCTTGTAGATTGGGATAACATGTTTGCACGTATGGGAACATACAAAGAGCAGGAGAAGGAAGCGCATCATAAATGCCACATCGATTTACAGCTTGAGGAGGGAAAAGCATGAACCGCGCAAAAGAACATACAGAAATAATGAAGAATCAGGATCCTAGTGTTCGCATAAATAACATGAATGAGGTTGCGCTTGGATACACAAAAGAGCAGGCTATTCTTGAATCAGAGCGCTGTTTGAACTGTAAAACAAAGCCATGCGTAAACGGCTGTCCTGTAGGAATCGATATTCCAAAGTTCCTCTCAGAAGCAGCAGTTGGTGACTTCGACAAGGCACTCAGTACTATTAAAGAAAGTTCGCTATTCCCATCAATCTGCGGCCGTGTATGCCCTCAGGAGAAGCAGTGCCAGAAGGAATGTACAGTAGGTAAGATGCATAAGAGCGTGGATGAGGCTGTGGCTATCGGACGCGTTGAGCGCTTTGTTGCAGACTACGAGCGTGAAAACGGAAAGGAATCAAAGCCAGTTATTGCAAAGAAGACAGGAAAGAAGGTTGCAATAGTCGGGTCAGGCCCAGCTGGTGCTGCATGTGCGGCAGACCTTGCTAAGAACGGCCATGAGGTTCACATTTTTGAAGCATTACACGAGGCAGGCGGAGTTCTAACATACGGCATTCCTGAGTTCAGACTTCCAAAGGCTATCGTAAAGAAAGAGTTTGAGAACCTTGAGGCGCTCGGTGTTAAAATCCACCTTGATACGCTTGTTGGACGCACTCGTTCAATCGATCAGCTTATGAACGAGGATGGCTTTAACGCGGTATTTATCGGATCGGGTGCAGGTCTTCCAAACTTCTTGAATATTCCAGGTGAAAATGCCGTCGGAGTGCTCTCTGCAAACGAGTACCTTTCACGTATCAACCTCATGAAGGCATACGACACGTCTATTTCACGCACTCCATATCCAAGAGCAAAACGCGTTGCCGTATTTGGCGCAGGTAACGTTGCAATGGATGCATCCCGTACTGCACGCCGCTTAGGAGCAGAGAGTGTTGCCATCATCTACAGACGTGGCGAGGAAGAAGTCCCTGCACGTAAGGAAGAGGTTGCACACGCAAAGGAGGAAGGCATCGAATTCATGCTCCTTCATGCACCAAAAGAGATCCTAACAGACGAAAACGGCAGAGTAAAAGGCGTTGTACTCTACGAGTGTAAGCTAGGCGAACCAGACGCGTCAGGTCGTCGTCGCCCTGAAATCATCCAAGGAAGTGAAAAGGTCTACGACTGCGACCTAGTACTCGTTGCAATCGGTAACGCCTCCAACCCTCTCATCAAGATGACCACACCCGAAATAGAAACCAACCAACGCGGTAACTTCATCGTCAATCCCGACACCCTCGAGACATCCATGAAGGGCGTCTACGCTGGTGGTGATATCGTCCTTGGTGCAGCTACAGTTATACTTGCGATGGGGCAGGGGCGTAAGGCGGCAGCGGCTATTAATAAATATCTCGCTGAGTAGCTCGTTTGATCTGCGGGCAAATTCGTCGTCTTAGAACCCTGAGCCTTGCTCATTTACAAAAAGTAAAATCGCATCGGCATCAGGAACCTGCGACTTAGACTTTGCACACGCATCTCAAACTCGCTGGGGTCGCCCGAATCCTGCGGGCGATCTTCTACTCAAGGGGTTATCACATACACTCGCAGGGTTATCCAGGAACAATCTCAAACTCGCAGTGGTATCACATAAAAAAAAGAGGTCAAATGACCTCTTTTTTTTACAGATTCAACGAATTATCTTAAAAAATCCCGTTTGTTATCAATGGCTTTGAATTCGTAATCTTTACCAGGCAACACAAGGTTAAGAAGGATACCAAACACAGCAGCGCAGGCAAGGCCACCAAACTCGAGCTTACCAAGCTTAATCGGATATGCGTTGAATCCAAGTCCGCTCACCATGATCACAGCAGCGATTAACACGTTACGCATCTTGGTAAAGTCAACCTGCTGCTCGATCATGCCCCTAAGTCCGATTGCTGAAATCATGCCGTAGAGTACAAACGATATGCCGCCGATGATACATGATGGAATCGTGCTGATTGCAGTATCAAGGATCGGGCTCATCGAGAGTATAATCGAGATTATAGCTGCAATTTCGATCACAACAGGATCCATAACGCCTGTAAGTACGATCACGCCAGTGTTTTCACTGTATGTTGTGTTCGCAGGCCCTCCGATTGCACCAGCGATACTTGAACCGATACCGTCACCAAGGAGTGTTCGTGCCAGTCCTGGATCTTCAATGAAGTTCTTATCACATGTCTGGCTTATAGCCATCATGTCGCCGATGTGTTCAATCATAGCGGCAAGGGATACAACAGCACATGTGATGATTGCACTTATGTCGAAGCGTGGAAGGGTGTCCTTAAATGGTGGAAGTCCAACAACGCTCTTGCCGTGGAACACTGAGAAGTCGATTATCTGCCTTACTCCTGTAACTGTTAGGATAACAGCAACCACGTATGCCACAGCGATTGCGATTAAAATGGGCACAATCTTTGCCATGCCCTTACCCCACATGTTGAGGGCTATAATAAGGATGATAGGCAACACACCAACTAGAATTGTTAAGAAGTCGTGAGAGCTCGTAAGGTTGTTTACAGCCGATGGTGATAGAATCAATCCGATGAGCACGATGATTGGACCTGTTACTACAGGTGGAAATAGCCTCATCACCTTTCGTGTACCAATCAGCTTAAAACAGAGAGCAAATGCGATGTAAATAAGGCCTGAAAGTAGAATTCCGCCCGATGCATATGCAAGCACGCTAATTCCCTGAGCATTAGCCATCTCGATCAGTCTTTCATCATTCGCTATGCTGCCGTAAGCTGCAAGGAATGCAAACGACGACCCAAGAAATACTGGAATCTTCCTTTTAGTGATGAAATGGAACCATAGGGTAGCCACACCTGCACAGAAAAGTGCCACTGAAACGCTGAACCCTGAAATAATTGGAACTAAGATAGTAGCTCCAAACATCGCAAAAACGTGTTGCAATCCAAGCACGATCGTTTTGCCTACACCCAACTCTTTGATTGAGTTTTCAATTCTAGTCTGTTTTGTATCCATACTAGACTTTTAAAGTAGCATAAATTCTGTTTTTTTTGCAATGCGGTTGTTTACTAAATTGACCAAAAAGTATAAAAATTTTCATTATGGCAATTATGCACTTTTTTTTAATTTTTAATTGTGATAACCTATAAAAAATATTTTCTATCACTAACCACCCTAAAATAAGCGAAAAACTATGGAGATTAATGAACTTAACGCCTTAAAAAGCAACATACTAAACGCCGAATCAGAGGGTGCAAAAAAGCAACACTCAAACGGCAAACTCACAGTAAGAGAGCGTATTTCGCGCCTTGTAGACCCATCCACTTTTGTAGAGATCGGAGCGTTTGTCGAACACAGAGCCACATCATTTGGAATGCAGGGCAAAAAGGTTATCGAAGACGGCGTTGTAACAGGATCTGCTAAAATCAACTCAAAAGACGTATACATCGCTCTACAGGACTTTACAGCTCAGGGTGGAACCTTAGGTGAAATGCACGCAAAGAAGATCGCAGAGTGCCAGGAGAGAGCCCTAAAATACGGAGTGCCAATCATAATGGTGAACGACTCAGGAGGTGCACGTATCCAGGAGGGCATTGATGCACTTGCGGGCTTTGGTGACCTTTTTAACAACAGCATCAAGGCATCGGGTGTGATCCCACAGATATCCGTGATTGCAGGTCCATGCGCAGGAGGAGCTGTGTATCTTCCATCTCTTAACGACTTTATATTTATGGTAAACGGCGTATCAAACATGTTCATAACAGGGCCTAGCGTGATTAAAGCCGTAACAGGCGAAGTCGTAACACCAGAGGAGCTAGGAGGAGCCGCCGTTCAGAACAGAACAAGCGGAGTTGCCCACTTCTATGCAGATACTGAGGATGAATGTTTCACGATGGTAAAGAAGCTGCTCTCGTACCTTCCTCAGAACAACCTTGATGAGGTGGCTGTTAAACCAAACACGGATGAAAGACGTACAGAGTCAGACGCGCTTGATACTATAATTCCAGATCTAAACACAAAGGCTTACGACGTTAAAGATGTAATCAGAGCGATAGTGGACGACGGCGACTTTATGGAGTACCAGAAATTCTTTGCCACAAACATCGTAACATGCTTTGCTCGCATCTTTGGAAAGACAGTCGGCATCATCGCCAATCAGCCTAAGGTGAACGCAGGAAGCATCGACTCGGATGCAGCGGACAAGGCGTCACGATTCATCCGTACGCTTGATTCATTCAACATTCCACTTGTGACTCTCGTAGACGTGCCAGGATTTCTTCCGGGCGTAAAGGAGGAACACAAGGGCATCATCCGACACGGAGCCAAACTCCTATACGCATACAGCGAGGCAAGCGTTCCTAAGATCACAATAATCATGAGGAAGGCATACGGGGGTGCGTACATTGCGATGTGTTCAAAGCATCTAGGAGCCGACGTGGTATACGCATGGCCAAAGGCGGAAATTGCCGTGATGGGAGCAGAAGGCGCTGTGAGTATCCTATATAATAAGGAGTTAAAGCAGAACACAGACGAGACATTCCGAGAACAGAAGATCGAAGAGTACAAAAACGAGTTTATGACGCCCTTACTTGCCGCAAAGCGAGGATACATAGACGATGTGATTATTCCATCGAGCACCAGAAAGCACATCGGACGCGCTCTACAATTGCTAAAAAATAAAAAAACTTATAAAATACAGAAGAAACACGGCAATATACCGTTGTAATGTATGAATTTAGACATGATAGCGATAATTTAATCGTTAAAGGAGTTCAATAATGTTCAAAATGAACACAACATTAGCTGACGGTCTACTCATAGCGTTGTTCTCAATGATTGTAGTTTTTATAATCTTGTTTGCAATTTC
The DNA here is from genome assembly GCA_945910645.1 of uncultured Spirochaetaceae bacterium. Taxonomy (GTDB): domain Bacteria; phylum Spirochaetota; class Spirochaetia; order Sphaerochaetales; family Sphaerochaetaceae; genus UBA9848. The sequence goes on from CAMDZB010000007.1 coordinate 28,544, forward strand.
ATATATGATCGACCTAATTGCTCTAGTCGTGAGAAAGTCAAAAAAGAACCAACCAAGCGTAGGAGCTCAGAAGAAATCCCCATCAAAGAGTTCAGAATCGGAGAGTGACGAGGTCGTTGCAGCAATCACAGCAGCAATTGCAGCTTACACAGGCAGAGACGATTTTGAGGTAAAATCAGTCCAGGAAACAGGAAAGTCCTCATGGGGCATTTCCGCAAAAGTAAATTCAGTAAATTAATTGACAAGGAGATATATATGTCAAAGAGGTTTCATATTGTAATTAATGGTAAATCCTATGATGCAGAAGTCGAAGAGGTAGGAGCATATCCATCAGAGATGGTTGCAGTTGCAACTCCAACAAACGCAAATGCAGAAAGCACACCAGCTCCACAGAGCGCACCTCAGAGTGCACCTCAGAGTGCAGGTGGCACTACAGTTTCAGCCCCTCTTGCAGGCGTTGTTATCGGAATGTCTGTTAAGGTAGGCGATACAGTAAAGGCAGGCGAGAGCTTTGTTAAGATTGAAGCAATGAAGATGGAAAATGAAATTCCAGCTCCAGTATCAGGCACAGTTACAAAGGTTTACGTATCAGACGGACAGCAGGTTAAGACAGACGACCCTCTTATTGATATTGCTTAAGGGAGTCACAAATGGGAGAAATTCTATTAAACTTTTGGAAGAGTACAGGCTTTTCTAAGCTTTTTACTCTCTCCACACATGTAGCAGGTGGCATTTACGTTCCTGGTGAACTTATAATGATCTGCCTTGCATGTTTTTTCCTATACTTGGGAATTAAGAAGGGATACGAGCCGTATCTTATGATTCCAATCGCATTCGGTATGCTTCTTGCAAACCTACCAGGCGCAGGACTCGACACACACATGGCGGAGGCGTTCAATAATCTCTCAATGCGCAACTTACTCGATCCAGACTTTGTGCTTCCAGAAGAAATCATTCCGGGCGCAAAAATGGTGGGAGAACTCACATTCGGAGAATGGACAGACCTTGCAAAGGGCGGATTGATCTACTACCTATTCCAGGGTACAAACCTTGGTATCTATCCACCGCTCATCTTCCTATGCATTGGAGCAGGAACAGACTTTGGTCCACTTCTTGCAAACCCACGTTCACTAATCCTTGGCGCATCAGCACAGCTTGGTATCTTTATCACATTCATCGGTGCATTAGCATTAGGATTTACAGGACAGGAGGCAGGTTCAATCGGTATCATCGGCGGTGCAGACGGCCCTACAGCTCTCTACATCACAACAAAGCTTGCTCCTCATCTTCTTGGACCTATCGCAATCGCAGCTTACTCATACATGGCACTTGTTCCTATTATTCAGCCACCTATCATGAAGGCGCTCACAACAAAGAAAGAACGTGTGATCAAGATGGAACAGCTTCGTACAGTAAGCCAGACAGAGAAGATCGTATTCCCAATCGTTGTAACAGTATTTACAGTGTTACTTCTTCCAGATGCAGGTTCACTAATCGGAATGCTTATGCTTGGTAACCTACTTAAGGAGTCAGGACGCGTTCCACTCTTAGTCAACTGTATTCAGAACTCGCTTATGTACATTGTTTCAATCTTCCTTGGACTTACAGTTGGAGCAAAGGCAACAGCTGCGATGTTCCTCAGAGCTCAGACTCTTATGATCATTGCACTTGGACTAATTGCATTCTGCTTTGGTACAGCAGGCGGTGTTCTAATCGGCAAGCTTATGTGTAAGCTCACAGGCGGAAAAGTTAACCCACTCATCGGGGCTGCGGGCGTATCTGCAGTTCCAATGGCTGCACGTGTTGCTCAGATCGAAGGGCAGAAGTACAATCCATCGAACTTCCTTTTGATGCACGCTATGGGTCCAAACGTCGCAGGTGTTATCGGTTCTGCAGTAGCAGCAGGAATGCTTTTATTGTTCCTCCGATAGTTATATAAAAATTATATAAGATCTATATAAAATAGGATGACTGCTAACAGTTGTCCTATTTTTTTATATACTGGTGAAGAGGCACAAATCCTATAAGGGATGGCTTAAGTGCAATGATGTAAATCATTCTTAAAATTACCCCCACCAATTAGGTGGGGTTTTTTCTTGCAAGAACAACCCATTTGTAGTATTCTTAAGACGTAACGTAAGGGCAATTATTGATGAGTGATTTGGTAGTACGGGGAATTTGTTTGTTTCAGCAAAAATCGCGCGAAAAGGACGTTGAAGCCACAGTCTTCTCAAAAGATGAAGGATTCATCTATGTGCGCTTAACATCATCGCTCAAGGGTGGACGGTTAAACCTGCCACTCGCATCGACATCAGAGCTATATCTTTCATCAAGAAGCGCATTAAAGCATTACATCTTAAGAGACGTAAAAGTGATCTCAACTCATGATAGCATCATATTGGACTACGAGAGACTTGAGTGTTTTTCGTTCCTTTCAAAGGTGATGCTACATGTTGCAAAGTACAATCTTGAGGCATCGTATAGCTTAGTTGAGTTGTTTATAAATCTGCTTGATGAGGGGTTAAACCGCATACTCTTAACTGCCCATGCGATAGAGAGAATTTTTGTGAACGAGGGGATTTTTGGGGACTATCAAAAGTGTCCGTTTTGCGAGAAGGTGTATGAGGGCGGCGAGGTGCTTGGCTATTCATACGAGCACAACTGTAGCTGCTGTTCATCCTGTGCAAACGTGATAAACGTGCTTTCAAGCAAGCTCAGAAACTACCTAAGAGTCACACAAACCTTAACGTTGAGAGATGCTGTTCGATATCCATTAAATGATGTTGATCCAATAAGGCTCTTGTCGTTTGAGTGTTTTCGTTTAAAAAAACTACTGAAGAATCAGCAAGATGAAATTGATGAGTTCTTGGAGAGAGTGAAAAATGGTTAGTTGGTCAAAAGAGAGTGCAAGTGCATTAAAAGTTAAGGAGCTGTCGTTAAAGTACGACTTGGATCCGATAGTTTCATCAATTCTCATAAGGCGTAAGTTTGACGACATAGACAACCTTAAATACTTTCTGATGTCAAATTCTATCATCCTAAACAGCCCGTTCTATTTTAAAGATATGCAGAAGTTCGTTGAGCGTATCAAAAAGGCAATAAAGAATAAGGAGAGGGTGTTTGTCTTTGGAGACAGAGACACGGATGGAATCACATCTATAACAATCCTAAGCGATTGGCTGACATCCCAAAACCTTGAGTGCATTGTGCGCCTGCCGACAGGGGATGACAACTACGGTCTCACCCTTTCTGCAGTGGATGAGGCAATCAAGGAGAACTGCTCTCTTGTGATCACCGTAGACTGTGGAATCACATCACATGAGAGTGTAAAAGCGTTTGTCGAAAAGGGAATAGATGTGCTTATCATCGACCATCATCTGCCACAGGAAGACAGCGAGCACCTTCCGCCATCCCTTGCGGTGATCGACCCTAAGGTGGAAGGATGTGGGTATCCGTTTAAGGGCTTATCTGCAGCAGGAGTGGTGTCAAAATGCATCACAGCGCTTGAGTTTAGCTTTTCAAATCACTACAACGTAGGCTCTTATTTACTCACAGCAGAGCTTGGCGCCACAGGCAGAAGCGTGATAGTCTCGCTTTTATACGTTAAGAATATGATTGAGGAGAAGCGCATCATCGAAGAGTGGTCTGCAGATGGCAAGAATCGCCTTGAGGATTCTAAGATATTCAAGACGCTTGATAACACCGATGAGCATATCTATGTGTATAAGGAGAACGACACAGAGGCGCTTCTAAAGCGTGCCTTTGGGGAGGATGCAAAGCTTCCACACTTTGTTGAGCTCTACTCACGCATAGTAAAGTACTTCCCTGAGGTAAACAAGAAGAGCCTACTTAACGCCACCCATATCTTTCCGTATTACAAGACTGTGAAACATTCAAATGCACATCTTGATACGTTCTACTTCCTCTTTTTCAACTGCATGTTAAAGAGTATTCCCCACTTTGAGAAGAACACGTCAAAATGCCTCGATCTTGTGGCGATATCAACAGTTGCTGACCTCATGCCGCTCTTGAATGAGAACCGCACTCTTGTAAAGAAGGGACTCAACAGGATCAACTCACATCCGAGAGCCTCATTACAGCCGTTTTTATCGCAAAAATCGCTTGTTATGAAGCCTCTCACAGCCACGGATATTTCGTTTTACATCTCGCCGATAATCAACTCTGCAGGACGAATGGGTAACAGCAATGTGGCTCTTGATACGCTTATGGCTAAAGATAAGGAACGTGTTGATATCCTTTCACGCCAGCTCTTTGCCCTCAACGACGAGAGACGTCATACAGGGGATGATGCATGGAAGATCATAAAGGAAAAGGCGGACCTTAGCTTTAAGGCAAACGGCGAGAAGTTCGTGTTTGTATCCTCCTCGGAGATTCCACGAGGATTTACAGGCCTTTCCGCATCAAAGGCGCTTCGTGTTTACCACGTGCCTGTTGTGATAGTTGCAGAGCAGGATGAGGTAGCGTCTGGTTCAATCCGAACGCCTGAGGGGGTTAACTCGCTTGAATTCATCCAACACTTTGCATCTCTACTTGACGACTTTGGTGCCCATCAATGCGCAGGTGGATTTTCGCTAAAGGCTTCAAATCTTAAGTCACTTAAGGATGAGATGTGTAGAAAGGCATCCGAGGTATTCTCAGAATCGTATGAGGAGATAGTGCAGGTGGACTGCGAACTTCCATCAAGCCTCGTATCGCCTGAGCTTATGAACGTATGTGACTTCTTTGCGCCGTATGGGGCTGGAAACACGCAGCTTGTATTCATGATCAAGGACTTTGTAATCGAAAAGGCGGAGAGCTTCAACGTAAAAGATCAGAAAGCCTTGAGGTGCACACTCAGGAACGACAAGATGGGATTCTCTGCAATCGGATGGTCACACGGGGAAAAGCTTGATAGCGGTGAAATCAACGTAGGCGACACGGTAAACGTGCTCACCACAATCGAGAAAAACTACTTCCGTGGTAACTACACCATGAACCTTGTATTGATAGACATTGAAAAATCAAGGTAAAGATTATATATTTAGTTGAGAATTGATAAACACGAAATGGCTCTATTCGCTTATGAGGGTTATTTTGTGGAAGGAGAAAATATGATAACAAGCGAAAAAAAAGCAGAACTCGTTAAGAAATTTGGAGACAGCGAGAAAGATTCAGGAAAGGTAGAAGTACAGGTTGCAATCCTCACAGAGAGAATCAACGCATTAAACCAGACACATTTCAACAAGAACCCAAAGGATCACGCATCACGCCGTGGACTATTAAAGATGGTAGGTAAGAGAAGAAACCTCCTCAAGTACCTCAAAAACAAAGACATCAACAGATACAGAGCATGTATCCAGTCACTTGGAATCAGAGACGTATTATAATAAGTAAAATTTAATTGGTAAGTAAAATTTAACTGGGGGTGGTAAAAGATGCACCCCCAAAGGTAATATAAATGGTAAAGAGAATAGAAATTAAAATCGGAAAAGAGACGATGACCCTAGAGACGGGTCGTATTGCAAAACAGGCAAACGGTGCAGTTCTTGCCACATACGGTGGCACAAGTGTAATAGCAACAGTATGTTGCGGACAAGCTCCATCAGAGCCATTAGATTACGTTCCACTTTCTGTGGAATACAACGAAAAATACTATGCAGCTGGAAAGATCCCAGGCGGATTCAACAAGCGTGAGGCAAAACCAAAAGATAAGGAAATCCTAGTATCACGCATCATCGATCGCCCAATGAGACCATTGTTCTACGAGGCATTTTCAAGAGAGATCCAGCTTGTACCAACAACAGTATCAGCAGACCAGATTAATCCACCAGACATGGTAGCTCTAATCGCATCATCAGCAGCAGTGACCATCAGCGATATTCCATTCAACGGTCCTGTAGCAGGCGTAAGAGTTGCATACCTTAACGGCGAATACATCATCAACCCAACATTCAACGAGATTGAACGCTCGGATATGGATATTGTAGTTGCTGGTAATAAGAAAGGCATCACGATGGTTGAAGGTGGTGCAAAAGAGGTATCAGAAGAGGTGATGCTTAAGGCTATCACAACAGCAGAGCCTATCATCAAAGCAATCTGTGAGGTTCAGGAGGAGCTTCAGAAGGAAGTTGGAAAAGAAAAGCTTCCACTTCTTGAGAAGAAGGAAGAGCCATCCTACCTTAAAGACGTTAGAGTATATGCAATACCACTTATACAGAGCGCATCATTCAAAGAGGGTGGAAAGCAGGCAAGAGGACTTGCTGTAGAAAAGGCTGTTGAAGACGTACTTGAACACTTTAATACAATCGTTGAAGAGAACGAAGATGCAAAGGGTGAAATCAAGGCACTTTGCTCAGACATACAGACTGAACTTCTAAGAACCAGCATTCTCGAGAAGGATCTCCGCGTTGACGGAAGAGATACAAAGACAGTCCGTCCTATCACCTGTGAGGTTGGTGTACTTCCATGCCCACACGGATCTGCACTCTTCACACGCGGTGAAACCCAGAGCTTAGCAACAACAACGCTTGGCTCATCAGACGACGAACAGCTTTCTGACGATATCGACGGCGACAAGTCATACAAGTCATTCATGCTTCACTATAACTTCCCACCATACTCAGTAGGTGAGACAGGACGCCTCACAACAGGCAGAAGAGAGATTGGACACGGTCATCTTGCTGAGCGCGCACTCAGGGCTGTTATGCCATCAAAGGATGCGTTCCCATACACGGTTAGAGTGGTAAGTGACATCATGGAGAGCAACGGTTCATCATCGATGGCTACAGTATGCGGCGGATGTCTATCCCTCATGGATGCAGGCGTTCCAATTCGCAAGCCTGTTGCAGGATGCGCTATGGGACTCATCACAAGCGACGAAAACTACAGCAAATACAAGATTCTCACAGACATCCTTGGCGAAGAGGATCACATGGGCGACATGGATTTCAAGGTTGCAGGAACAGAAGACGGCATCACAGCATTCCAGATGGACATTAAGATTGCAGGCGTATCTCCAAGCATCATGAAGGAAGCACTCGAGAGAGCACATGTTGCAAGAATGCACATCCTCAAGATCATGACGGACACACTCCCAGCTCCACGTAAGGAAGTGAGAGCAAACGCTCCAACCATCCTTTCACTCAAGATTGACGAGAAGAAGATCGGCGCTGTAATCGGTCAGGGTGGACAGACAATCAAGGGCATCAGCCAGGATACTGGCGCTAACGTCAACATCGACGACACAGGACTTGTTAAGATCTTTGCATCAACTCGTACAAAGGCTGAAAAGGCACTTGATATGGTTAAAGCCATCGTTGAAGAGCCTGAGGTTGGTAAGATTTACAACGGCACTGTAAAGCGCATTATGGAGATCGGCGCATTCATCGAAATCCTTCCTAAAAAAGAAGGGCTCTGCCACATCAGCAAGCTCGACAAGAAAAGGGTAAAGAGCGTTTCAGACGTGTTGAAGGTAGGTCAGATCATCCCTGTAAAACTCATGGAGATTGACAGGCTTGGACGCCTTAACCTTTCATACATAGACGCACTTGATACAATCAACAACGCAAACAACGAAAACAAGCAGTAATGATTGTTAAAGTTAAAAAAGAGCCATCTGCATCACTCCCTTTATACAAGACAAAGGGAGCTGCGGGGGCAGATATAGAAGCTTATCTTAAAGAACCTGTGACGATTAAGGCGCACTCAACTGCACTTATTCCAACAGGTCTTTATTTTGAAATACCAGAGGGATATGAGGTGCAGATTCGTCCTCGCTCTGGGCTTGCACTAAACAAGGGCATCACGGTATTGAACACGCCAGGCACCATCGACAGCGACTACAGGGGCGAGGTGAAAGTGTTGCTCTATAACACATCAAATAGCGATGTAATCATACAGAACAAGGAGCGTATCGCACAGGCTGTGCTTGCTCCAGTTACAATAGCAGAATGGATAGAAACCACCTCTCTATCGCTCACAGATAGAGGAAGCGGAGGTTATGGCTCAACAGGAGTTTAAATGACGCGAACAAAAAGGAGGTCTTTTGCATCTCATAAATTGATTTATGGATATGTATCAAGGGAATTTATCCTTTCGTTTCTTGTGTCATTTTTGTTTTTCTTCTTTATATTCTTTATAAATCAGCTGCTCTTGATGCTTAAGAGCGTGTCGGTTCAGAGCCTTTCTGTACGTATAATGCTACGCCTTGTGGTGCTCTCGATTCCACAGTTTTTAATTTACACATTTCCGTTTGCCGCACTTGCCGGATCAAGCATGGTGATTGGCAATCTTTCGTCGAATAACGAGATTATGGCGCTCAGGGCAAGCGGTATTTCGATATCGCACGTGTTTATTCCGATTGTGGCGTTTTCCTTCCTAATAGGTGGGGCGGCATTCCTCACAGCGGATGTATTAAATCCATGGTGCGCAACTCAGTATAAAAGCATGTATGCCAGAATCATACAGAGCATGCCGTCTGTGGTGCTAAAGCCATACTCGGTCACTAACCTTGGAAACCGTACAATCAGCGTTGGTAACGTGAGTGGCAACAGGCTCTACGACGTTGTAATCATGGACTACTCCGACGCGTCAGAGACAAGGCGCATCACAGCAGACAGCGGGGAGATAAACGTAAAAGACCGCGTGAATTACGTGTATGAAATCAAGCTCTACAACCCTGATATACTGTTTACAAACACATCAAACGTAGGTAATTATTCGTTTGCAAAATCAGACGAGTTCAGCTATACAATCGACATTTCATCCCTTCTTCCATCGTTTGGTGAGCCTTCTCCAAGCCAGGTGAACGTGAAGGCGCTTAACGAGGTGATAGACATTGATAGGTATAACCTTGATGAGTTTAACCGTACAAGCCGTGAGGAGTTACGAGTGCAGAACCTCAAACAAGCCGTTGAACTTAGGAACATAAACAATGCCGCCAACTTCTATGAGGCATCAACAAGCCTTTCATCCCTTGAGGAGATCGCTCGCCGCAGAGATGACTTAACAAAGCGAAGCTTCAGCGAATATCGCCTACGCTACTACCAGAGTGAACTTCATAAGCGTTTTGCACTTTCCTTGGCGTGCGTAATCCTTGTATTTGTGGCATTCCCGATATCGTTTGTGAAGATAAAGCACGGAAGATTAATAGGCTTTGGACTTTCAATATTCGTTGCGGTAACGTATTGGGCTGCAATGTTCTTTACGCAGCTACGCTCTGTACAGACCAGTCTTCCTCTAGTTCCTCTAATGTGGGCGCCTAATGCATTTTTTATGCTTATATCGTTAATATTATTGTATAGGTTGTATAGGGCATGAAAAAGATACATGTTATGCACATCAGCGGAAGGGGTCACGTTAGGCTTTTAGATAAGTACACGGTGATCTCTGTAATCAAGATTGGACTTGTGACGCTCTCACTCTGCACGCTCATGATGCTTCTTGTGGAGCTCTTTGCAAACTTCCAGACCTACACGGAGTCGTATATGAATTTCAAGCGTGCTTCCTACCTTCTCATCCTGCGTATCCCATACGCCATCTCACTCACGATAGGACCCGCGTTTCTATTTGCAACCACGTTTTTTATCTCATCTATCTATTCAAATAACGAGATGATCGCGCTCCTCTCTGCAGGGATTCCGTACTACAGGGTTGTAACTCCAATCTGCCTATTCTCGATAGTAGCATCGCTCTTTATGTTTTTCTTTAACGAGTACGTCTATATCCCATCAAACGTGAGATACAACACCACGCTCGACATCTACAAAAACTCCGATAACACATACGAGGGCGACAACAGCAACATCTTCTACGTGGACCGTGAGAACAACTACATTGTAAAGATAGATAGATACGTAGACAGGCGCCAGGAGCTTGCAGGCGTAGACATCATATTCAAGAATGAAGACGGCAGCGTGAGTGAATGTATCACGGCGCGTCTTGCAAAGTGGATAGTGAGCCAGAAAACATGGGAGCTCCAAAACGTCAAGAAATACGACATAGACGAGGATAACTTTTACATCCTAACATCGGAGGAAGACACGCTTATCGACTCACGCTTCTCACGTGAACCTGACTTCTTTAAAGACATTCGCTCAGACATTCAAACCATGTCTATTCCAAACGCCATAGACTACCTTCGCACCATCCGCAACCTCTCAGTCACAAGATACAACGAGCTTGCCACGGACTTTTATGAGCGCGTGCTATCGTGTTTTACAATCTTTGTGATGATGCTTGTGTCCATCTCCATTAACTTACGCTTTAAAAAGAACGTTCTTTTGTTTTCAATTATCGCATCACTCTCGCTTGGGGTGATTTACTACGTCACGCAGCTTGTAACGCTGCTTTTGGCAAAGCAAGGGATGATTGCACCGCTTTTAGGCATGGTGATACCATTCATAGTCATCACTGTTGTTGCATTTATTTCAGCATCATCTATACGCTCGTAACACCTCACGTATTGGAGGTTTTTTCTCATACATGATATATTAAAGGTATGAGTAAATTTTTTGAGGTAATACAAAACGACAAAGAAACAGCTGCACGTCTTGGAATCCTACATCTTGCGCATGGCGATGTAGAAACGCCTGTATTCATGCCTGTGGGAACTCAAGGCACCGTTAAGGGGGTATACCACGACACCCTTCGTAAGATAGGGTACAAGCTGATCCTTGGCAACACCTATCATCTATACCTACGCCCTGGGTGCGAGGTGCTTAATAAATACGGCGGACTACACAAGTTCTCAACGTGGGACAGGAATATCCTTACAGACAGCGGAGGATTTCAGGTGTTCTCGCTTTCAAAGCTACGTAAGATTACAGATGAGGGCGTGAAGTTCTCATCGCACATAGACGGGAGCAAACACCTCTTTACACCAGAGAGTGTGATTGACACAGAAGGCGTGATAGGAAGCGACATTGCAATGTGCCTTGACGTATGCACACCGTATGGCGAAAACGAGAAAAAAAGTAGGGAAGCCATGTATCGCACTCACGCATGGGCAGAGAGGGCAATTCATCACTATGAATACCTTAAAGAAAACAATCTTCCTCATCCACACTCGCTCTTTGGAATAGTTCAGGGCAACTTCTATAAGAACTTGAGAAAACAGAGCGCTGAATTCATAAACTCACTCCCGTTTGATGGGATTGCAATCGGTGGCCTCTCAGTTGGCGAGGATGACGACACCTTTGTGGAATACTTAAGATACACATCCCCGCTTATAGACAAAACGCGCCCGCACTACGTTATGGGCATAGGAACACCAGAGTACATCTTTGAGGCTGTGGAAAATGGCATAGATATGTTCGACTGTGTTCTTGCAACAAGGATTGCAAGACACGGCACCGCATTCAGAGACAGCGGTGACATCAGCGTGATAAAGTCGCCATTTAGGGGAAAGGATGAACCTATAGACCCAACCTGCACCTGCACGGCGTGTAAGGAGTACTCACTTGGATACATCCACCACCTCTTTAAGGCAAACGAGATGCTCGGCTCTATGCTGCTCTCTGAGCACAACCTTACATATTTATATAATCTTGTGGAGCGCATAAAGGAGTCGATTAAAAACGGCACATTCAAGGAATTTAAGCGTGACTACCTTCTTATGCGGAAAGGCTGATATTAAAAAATTCTTGCACAAAACAAAAATATGGTATAAAATGAGGTTAAATAATACTTATGGGAGGTGTTTGGAAAGGGCACTTCTCGTTACGGAGGAAAAAATGAAAAAAAAGGTAGGAATAATCTTACTCATTTCACTTCTCGTGATTTCGAGTGTGTTCGCAAGCACCTTTACTGGTAAGGCTCGCCTACGACTTGGAGCATGGAACAATGGTACTGGAAGTGGTAAAAATTGGAATTATGGCTTCCTGGATAAGAGCGAAGCTGAGCTCAAGTTCATTCTTCAGGAGCTCATCGGTTCAACAACAGGCGAAGGCAAGTACTTTGCTGAGGTTGAAGCAGCTGCAACAGCCAGATTGAAAGCAGGAGATAAATGGACTTATTTTGATGCTGAGTGGAACGCAAAAAACGTTCAGTTTAAAGTACAGTTCAACAAGGCTAACATCGTTTTTGATAAAGACAAGAACTTCAAGCTTGGCATCAATGGCACATGGAATCAGCCACGCTATGCAAGAGGTTGGGAAGTTGAACTAGATAATGGCAACTTAATTCAGTCAGATCCATTCTTTACATACGCAACAGCATTTGAAAGCCCTAATCACATACAATATAATGCTACAGCATCATGTGGATGGATTCCTGGTATTACTCTTTCATACGACAAATTTGCATTTTCTTTTGCACTTGATGGTAATCATTATGGTAATCCAGTTAATGATCCAGGTCTTGTTGCTCTCTTCCAGGCAAACGACCTCACAGTGATGGATGGCATGAATGTGTCTGTTGCAGCAGGTTACATGCAGTCTAATACTATGTATGTATGGGATGGTTATGGACTTAAACAAGATGGTACTCTTAATTCTCAAGGTCAGCCTAATCCTGATACCAATACAATGGAAATAAAAAAACATAGTGTAGGACCACAGCGTCATATCCTCTTTGGCTTTGGCCTCAACTATGCATCAGATCTTGTTAAGTTCGACCTTGGTGTGAACGGCAACTATAATGTTGACAAGAAACAAAATGCATGGACTTATGATGGTTATAAGAAGCCTGAAATCAATGAGCCACATGGTGTTGAAGCATCAATCAACTTTGCTTATCTTGGCGATGTTAAGGTTAACTTCGACGCATGGTTCCTTGATAACCTCGGCCTCTGGTCAGATGCAAACGTTCCAACATTTGTAACAATGGGTAACCAGTTTGATCTTGGTTTAGTTTACAGAAATTATGAAGGTGAATTCTTTACAGACGATGAAGCAAACCCATTTGCACTCCATAAGGCACTCTCAATGCAGCTTGGTGTTCAGCCAATTGATGCGCTTAAGATCAACGTACGCGCTCAGGATATTATCAACCAGTGTATCATCGGCGCAGACTTCCCAATCTACATCACAGATGCAATCACACTCACACCAACATTTGAGTATACAAATGATACTGAAAAGAAATATACTAAATCTGGTTGGAAGAATGATGGTAAGGCAAACAGCATCATCCAGGGAATGCTTCAGTTCAACTACAAGCACGACCTCTTCAACCTCTATGCTTCTGTTAGAGTTGGTACAGAGACTCAAGCTACAACAAAGAGTGGTAAAGGTACTCCAATCCATGTTCGCCCATACCTCAAGATCTCATCTGATGCTCTTGTTGACAACCTCATCCTCTCACTTGTTTGGGAAAAGGCAACATTTGGTAATCAGGCAGATGCTCCATCAGGTAAATATTATAATATTTACGGAGATGATACACAGAACTTTGGTGATATCTATCTTGAAGCAAGAATTAACTTCTAATCTCTCAAGATTGGATAAAACAGACCCTTCGGGGTCTGTTTTTTTTTCTCTATGGGAGAGTGTTTTTGATATAATAGAAAGATATGAACAGAAGACGGCATGTTGTTTTGTTTTTCTCGTTTGCATTTGTTTGGCTCGTTGCACTAGTTGCCGTGTCGCTTCTGTTTTCGCGCTCTCTTGAGAGGGCAAACAGTGTGGGTGCAGTGTCAAGCGGTCTTCTTTACGGCGTGGTGTTCGTAGCGCTACAGTCACTCCTTGAGGAAGTGGTTTTCAGAGGGGCTTACTTTTATATAAAGAGGCGTGCATCCTTTGAATCACGACGGTTTAAGATTCTCTATATTGTAATTTCATCTTTGCTCTTCAGTGTGTTTCACATCTTTAACAGCGAGGTGCAGAACAACACTTTTGTGTTTGTGTTGCTTTTGGATTACTTTCTAATAGGTGCGCTCTTCTCGTATGTGGACATCAGGCTTGGGAGCCTTGCACCATCATACGGCATTCACTTTATCAACAACATTTATACTTTTTTTGTGGTGACATCGAAGAATTCATCATCGCCGTTCAAGAGCGTTTTTCATCTTACCATAGCTGAGGATGACGTTTTGTTTGTGCTCACGTCGCTTGTTATTGAATTTGCACTTACTATTGGTTTAACAGAATTCATAAAAAGAAGAACGAGCAAAGACAAAGTATGTTGATTAAAACTAAGATTAAATTGAATTGTTAAATTTTGGCAATAAAAAAATGCCGCCTCCAGGAATTGAACCAGGGACACAGGGATTTTCAGTCCCTTGCTCTACCAACTGAGCTAAAGCGGCATATGATGATATTCTAGCACAAGTTACATAATTTAGTCTATATGTACAAAACAACTTTTTTACTTTATAATTTTCACCATGAGCCACATTATAGTAAGCGATGCAGAAGAGTTATTAGATAAGGAATATAAAGTTTTAGATCATGGTTTTGTGCGTCTCATAGACTATTATGGAGACGATTCACGCATTGTGTCATCAGCGCGCGTGTCTTATTCTGGCACCAAACAGCTGAGGGGCGATGTCACACTCATAGATTACCTTTTAAGAAACGAGCATACATCCCCATTTGAACAGGTGGTGTTCACCTTCCATTTAAAAATGCCAATCTTTGTTGCACGTCAGTGGGTGCGTCACCGCACTGGGCGTATGAATGAGATTTCAGGGCGCTACAGCGTGATGAAAGAGGAGTTTTACACACCCTCACGCGATGAATTCTGCCTTCAGAGCGAGGATAACCGCCAGGGGCGCGGTGAGGTGATTGGGGATGATGAGTATAAAGAAGCTACAAAGGCGTTTGAGGATGCATACAAGGCTTCGTATCAGAACTATCAGAAGCTTCTTGAGCTTGGCGTTGCAAAGGAGATTGCACGCTCTGTTTTACCACTCGGGCTCTACACGGAGTTCTATTGGCAGATGGATCTTCATAACCTTTTACACTTCTTAAAGCTACGCCTTGATGGGCATGCACAGCTTGAAATCCGCCACTACGCTGAGGTGATATACGACATAGTAAAGGTTGTATGCCCACTCACGATTAAGGCGTTTGAAAAGCACATGATCAAATCAAAGAAGTTCACAGAGGATGAGGTTAAGGCAATCAAAGAAACAATGGATGTAGACTCACTCCCGCTTGACGACCGCTCAAAGCGCATCTTCTTAGAAAAGCTCAAATGAACACCATAGACATCTTTAAGGCTCGTACAAAGGCAAGGCGTGTGATATCAGACTTTCTTGAATTGCACGGGTATACGGAGGTTGACACGCCGCTTCTCTCACCCTCTGCAATTCCTGAGCCTACCATAAAGCTGTTCAAAACATCACGCCATACCCTCAAAGGGAACGATACATTCTACCTCCTTCCGTCGCCTGAACTCTACATGAAGCGCATCCTAAGCGAGACTAAAACGTCAATTTATCAGTTCTCAAAGTGCTTTAGAAACAGCGAGCAGGCAGGGAAGGAACACCTCAACGAATTCACTATGCTCGAGTACTACGCAGTTAACAAAAACGAGGAATATTCGCTTAAAATCACAGAAGAACTGCTTAAACTATTATCAACAACATTTGACAGCCCGATACTCAAAAAAGACATTATACAGGTCTCTATGCGCACGCTTGTTATGGATACAACTGGGCTTGATCTTAATAAGCTCCAAAACAAGAGTGACCTTCAAAAAGCTATAGAAAACTACGGCATCACCATCTGGAATAAGAGCGAGAGCTGGGATGACTCGTTCAACCGTTTATTTGTATCATCAGTTGAACCAAAACTTACACAATTCGATGCACCCGTTGCCATATACGACTATCCTAAGCAGATTGAATGCCTATGTGAGAACTCCAAAGACGGAATGTATAAAAAGCGCTGGGAACTCTACATAAACGGCATTGAACTTGCCAACTGCTACAGGGAAGAGACAAACCCTGATGTTATCGCATCATACTTTAAAAATGAGCATGAAAAGATACTAAAAGACGAAGGCGATTTTAAATCCGATTTTGACCTTGTAAACTATCCACTTCCTCAATCGAGCGGAGTTGCTTTAGGCTTTGACCGCCTCATGATGTGTTTATTGAAAAAAAGCCAAATTTGTGATATAATGCCAAACGCTAAGGAGATATTATGATTAAAGCAGGACAGATAGATAAAGGCACAGCCCTCCTTATTAAAGGTCAGCCTTTTGTGTGTATCGAAAGAGAATTTGTAAATCCAGGTAAAGGCAGTGCATTCGTAAGACTCAAGCTAAAGAGCCCAGCAACAGGTCAGGTACTTCAAGAGACAATGAAGAGCCAAGATAACGCAGAAGACATTGAAGTTGAAGATGTAGACTATCAGTATATGTATAAAGACAACGAAAACTATGTTTTGATGTCTAACGTCACATTTGAACAGGCTGAAGTTCCAATTTCAACATTCCCAGATTATCAGTATCTTATGAGAGAAGGCGACACATATCGCTGCAGCATTTGGAACGATCAGATTCTTGCAATTATGCTTCCTGCAAAGATGGTGTATACAATCGCAGAATGTGAAGAGGCTGTGAAGGGCGATACTGTACAGGGTACAACAAAGAACGCTGTTACAGACTGCGGCCTTCAGATTAAAGTTCCAATCTTCATCAAGAAGGGTGAAAAGGTTAGGGTGAACACAGAGACTAAGGAGTACTTAGAGCGTGTAAACTCATAATGAGCGACAATATAAAAGTTGTATCATTTGACATATTTGATACGCTGTTAATAAGACCGTTTATTAAGCCGTCTGATTTGTTTAGGTACATAGAAGTATCCACAAAGTCGGATGGCTTTTATAATTGGCGTCGGGGTATAGAGAGGCGCCTGTTTTTACGCTATGCTCGTCAGGTTACTTTTGATGAGATCTATTCATCAGCCCCACACGAGTATAAGTATCATAAACTCATTGAACTTGAAACGGAAAGCAGGTTTCTAAAGCCAAATGCAGATATAGTACCACTCTTTAATAAATACAGGGATGAGGGGTACAGGATAATCGCAATTAGCGATATGTATTTGCCATCAAAATTCCTTCATAAGGTGCTTGATGATAACGGTTTTAAGGGCATCGAGAAGGTGTTTGTATCAAATGAGTACAACGCCACTAAGTTCAAAGGCACGCTTTATAAGAAGGTGTTATCTGAACTTGGAATTAAGCCATCTGAACTCCTACACATTGGCGATAATTCATACTCTGATATCAAGATTGCATCACGTCTTGGAATAGAGACGATTCATGTCAAAAAGCAGAAGGGCGAGGTGTTTAAAACATCTAAGTTTATAAGGAAGTTTTACTCGTCTAATAAAGACCTCGCGCATTCGATAATCACATCAATTTTGGTTGAAAACAGATGTAGAGAGATGAGTGTTGAGGAGCGCTTTGGCTTTGAGGTTGCAGGGCCTATGATACTCTCATACACCTCATTTGTATACAGAATCGCCAAGGAAAAGGGGTTTAAGAAGCTGCTCTGTATCGCGCGTGACGGGTACTTTGTTAAGGCGTGTATTGATGCGCTATCACTTGATATATCAGCCGTGTATACCTACGCGCCACGAATCGAGTATTATCTTACGCATTACGACACTGACTATCAGACCGATTCCACGATTCCTGAGCTTGTGTTGAATCACTTTGGCATCGATACTGATGATAATAAACGCCACTGGATACGGAAGAATAAAAAGCGCCTGTTGCCGCTACTTGAGAGCGAAAGAAAGCGTCTGAACTACGAGGCGTACATCTCCTCTCTTGTTGATAAGGAGCGTAAGGTTGCCATAGTTGATGGCCCGTCTGGAAAGCGTACATCGCAGAAATTTATCCAGAAGGAGCTCGGGTACGATGTGTTTACGTTCTACATCCAAGTGTTGCCACGTCGAATATACAAAATGTTCAAAAAAACATCCATCCTCAGGTTCCCAAAGCATTACATCATCAATCGCGTATACCGCTCATCTTTTATCGAGAGGGTGTTCACAAGCCCTTATCGTGGGGTTGAGTTTGTGTATTCGGATGGCAGTGTGGAGTTTAAGAACGAGACTCCCTCTGATAAAGCGCGCGAGGATGCATACAAGCGCGTGGAGAGGGGAATCCTTGCGTTTATGGATAAAATCAAGCCATTTAAGGACATAATAGACATCTTTGGAAATGAGGGCGTATTTGAGGGCATGCTCTACGCCTACACCACATACAACAAACAGGAAGTAAAGAAGATCAAAGAGATCTTAAAAGAAGACAGCTGGTTCCTCTACTCGCCTGAACTTACAGAAACAAACAAATCAAAATTAACAGAAAATTAACAATTTCTTCAAACATATTTTGCAATGTTTTTCTACTCTATAGGTGTAAGAGAAATGGAGGAAAAATGTATAAGAAATTTATTCCAACAATTTGTTCAGTTTTAGTATTCCTGCTAATTTTACCAGTATCATGCTCAAAGACAGAGGATAGCTCAAAGGCTACCACCTACACATTCGGAGGATCATCAACAGTTGCTCCAATTATGAACGATGCAATTCCAAAGTTCGAAGAGAAGGAAGGCGTTAAAGTATCATACGAGACTTTAGGTTCATCTGTAGGACTCAAACAGCTCATAAGTGGCACTCTAACTCTTGCAGGATCAAGCCGTGAGTTAAAACAGAGCGAGATCGAAAGTGGTCTTAAACCAATAGTGATTGCGCTTGATGGTCTCTCTGTCGCTGTGAATAAGGATGTGGGCATTGAGAATATCACGCTTGATGATTTAGCCTCGGTATTTGCAGGTGAAATTACAAACTGGAAGGAGCTTGGCGGAAACGATGAAAAGATCGAGTTGATAGTGAGGGATGAGACGAGCGGAACATACGGATCATTTAAAGAGATAGTTCTTGATAAGGCTAAAAAAGAAGTATCTGAAAACGCAATTGTTGCTCGTGAAAATGGCGAGGTTGCAATCAAGATTTCATCAACCCCAGGCGCAATAGGATACATCGGCATGGCGTTTAATCACATCGTGGAAGAGGCAGGCGGAAAGGTGCTCTCAATCAACTCTGTAAAGCCAACGGCTGAGACTGTGACAGACGGCACTTATTCTATTTCACGCCCGCTTTACCTTGTGACAAAAGGTGATCTACAAAACGGCGTTGAGAAAGATTACATTGACTTTATCCTATCTAACATTGGACAAGAGGTTGTCGAATCAAATGGCTTTATTAGAATCAACTAATATCCCATCAACACTTATCAAAAGGGGTAAGAGCGAAAAGAATGATGCCGCGTCTCGTTTAAGAATGCGTGAGAGTAAGGAGATGGTTTTTAAAGGGATATTTCTCATCTCATCGCTCTTAAGCGTTGTGGTGGTGATTCTCATAAGCGCATTTATATTCAAGGAGGGCTTACCGTTCTTCAAGAGCGTGAGCGTGCCTGAGTTCCTCTTTAACACAAGGTGGAAGCCATCAAGTGATAATCCATCATATGGCGTGTTATCATTTGTCCTTGCAAGTGCAGAAGTCACGCTTTTGTCGTTAATTTTTGCGCTTCCCATCTCGCTTTTGAGTGCAATCTACCTTTCAATGTATGCAAAGGATAGGAGTGCAAACGTCATCAGAAGCACAGTTGAACTCCTTCAGGGTATCCCGTCTGTTATCTACGGCATACTCGGGATTGCGATAGTGGTGCCTGTTGTAAGGCGACTATTTGGAGGCAATGGATACAGCCTCTTATCCGCAAGCATAGTGCTATCTATAATGATTATGCCAACCATCATCAACGTGAGTGAGTCGTCAATCCGTGCGGTGGGTGAGGATATAAAGCTTGGAAGCATAGCGCTTGGCGCAAACGACTTTCAGACTATCACACGCGTTGTGCTTCCATCTGCATTCAAAGGCATCATGACGAGTATCATACTGGCGCTCGGTAGGGCAATTGGTGAGACCACGGCAGTACTTCTCGTGTTTGGAAACGCACCACTTTTCCCAAAAGGACTAACATCGATGGGACGAACCCTCACAATGAACATAGTAACAGACATGAGCTATGCAGAAGGAGTACACATGAACGCGCTATTTGCATCATCAATGCTACTTTTCATATCGATACTGATTCTAAACTTCATAGTGGTTGCACTGACGCATAAAGGACGAAAACGATGAAAAAGGATAGATCAAAGCTCAATCGCATCGAAAACAGGATATTCATGGTGCTACTACGCTTCTCTGTGATCCTCTTGCTCGCTATAGTGATTGCACTGCTACTGTACCTAGTGCTACGTGGACTATTCAAGGGTGCTAACATCAAAAACGGCTTTAACATCAACCTTGAGTTCCTCACCACGCTCACAAACAACGGAGGGAAAACAGGAGGCATACTCGGGATTATAATTAACACGTTTTTCCTAATTACGCTTGTTGTGCTTATTGCAAGCCCAATCGGAGTGGCATCGGCGGTGTACCTTAGCATCTATGCAAAAGAGGGGCGTTTTCGTGAGTTTGTAAAGTCGTTTATCGAGGTGCTTTCGGGCATTCCATCAATAATCTTTGGACTTTTTGGAATGTTGCTGTTCGTTGGGGTGTTTAACCTTGGTTACTCGCTTATAAGCGGTGTATTAACCCTTGTGCTGATGATACTGCCCACAATAATAGTAGCAAGTGAAAATGCCATTACAAGCGTAGATAAAAGCCTTATTGAGGCAAGCATAGGACTCGGAGCCACCTGGTCTGAAACCACGTTTAAAGTTGTACTCAAGGCTGCACGCTCTGGAATCATCTCAGGCATCATACTGGCGCTCGGTAGGGCGATGGGAGAGACAGCCGCGTTGATTTATACGGTTGGGTCAAAAACGGAGATTGCAACGAGTTTAACATCATCCTCACGTCCGTTGAGTATGCACATCTACCTTGGCATAAATGAGGGGCAGAGCCTTGATAAAGCGTTTGCATTATCACTCGTACTCATAGTTATGGTTCTAATCATCAACAGTATTTCAAAAAAATTGTTAAAATGCGGAGATAAGAAATGAGCTTATTCGAAATCAAAAATCTAAATGTATACTACGGCGCTCATCACGCCCTTAAAGATGTGAACATGAACATAGAGGCTAATACGATCACAGCGCTGATCGGCCCATCAGGATGTGGAAAGAGCACATTCCTACGCTGTCTTGACCGCATGAATGACTTAATCCCAGGCGTGAAAGTTGAGGGCAGCGTGATGTTTGAAGGCAAAGACATATACAAGGATGAAGACACGCTTGAGCTACGCCACAGAGTGGGGATGGTGTTCCAAAAAGCAAATCCGTTCCCGATGAGCATCTACGACAACGTCTTGTACGGTGTACGCCTGCACTACAAGCTTACAAAGGATGAGGCGTCTAGAATCGTTGAAGAGAGCCTTAAAAAAGCATCGCTTTGGAACGAGGTAAAGGACAGGCTTAAGAAGAGCGCCCTAGGGCTTTCAGGAGGCCAGCAGCAGCGTCTATGCATCGCAAGAACCCTTGCTGTGAATCCAAGCGTGGTGCTGATGGATGAACCCACAAGCGCCCTTGATCCAATTTCTACTCGTAGCATTGAAGACCTCATGCGTGAGCTTAAAAAGGATTACACAATTGTGATTGTAACTCACAATATGGCTGAGGCTGCCCGAATCTCTGATCGCACCGCGTTCTTCTACATAGATGAGCGTAAGAGGGGATTTCTTGTGGAGGAAGGTGCAACAAGCGAGGTGTTCTTCTCGCCAAAGGATAAGCGAACCGAGGATTACATTCAGGGTCGTTTTAGTTAAAGATGTATTTAGGATTAAATTAAAAAATCCATTCGAGAAACTGCTAAAAAAACTATTCTGGAACGGAAAGGGTAAAGGTTGAGCCAACGCCGTTTTCGTTCTGTTTTACGCTGATATTACCGCCGTGTATGGTTGCAATATGCTTGACTATAGAAAGTCCAAGCCCAGTGCCTCCTGATGTACGTGAGCGTGCCTTATCCACCCTGTAGAAGCGCTCGAATATGCGCCTCTCCTCACCCTTTGGAATGCCGATTCCATTGTCTTTTATGGCAAACTCGACTTGTCCGTTATTCTCACTCACAGCAATTTCTACAGTGTTGTTTTCGCCTGAGTATATTATCGCATTCACCACAAGGTTAGTAAGCGCCTGTATAATCAGGTGTTCATTTACGCTTATGGTGTTACTCACGCCGTCGTTTACAGCAATTACAAGTTCATCGTGCTTTTCGTTGAGTTTATACTCTATGTTGTTGTGCACTTCCGTGAGTATGTGATTTAGCGTGGTTTTGTCCTTTTTGAGGGTAAAAGTATCACTTTCAAGCTGTGAAAGCAAAAGGAGGTCCTTTACGATGTTCTCCATTTGAACAGCGTTTTTGTAGACGATGTTAAGGTATTGTTTTTGTTCATCAATGCTCGTGTCTGTATTGAGAAGGAGCTCTGAAAATCCCTCGATTGCAGTAAGCGGAGTCTTAAGCTCATGTGATACGTTTGCAACAAAGTCCTTCCTCACGTTCTCAAGTCCCCTTAGGCGTTTAATGGTACGGTCAAGCGATGATGACATGTCGTTGAGTATAGAAGAGAGCTCTGCA
>CAMDZB010000008.1 GCA_945910645.1 uncultured Spirochaetaceae bacterium
GTCATTGTTGCCAATGCCGTGTTTATTCGCTCTTGTTTTCAATAGCTATATTATCGTCATTGTTGCCAATGCCGTGTTTATTCGCTCTTGTTTTCAATAGCTATATTATCAGAAGCACCACCGCGTGAGATGAACTTGCCCACAAATGGAATACGTCCTGTAGACGCGTTTTTAAGAGCCGTTTCAGCCTCGCTCATCGCAGCCTGCCATGCAGGAGCAAATCCTGGGCTTGATACCATCAAGCGCTCAACTGCAATCTGGTAGGTCTGAAGCTGTCTGATTTCGCGCCTGCCTGCTTTCTGATCGAGCGTGGAGAGCGTAATACGCATATTCTCGTTCTCTTTTTTTAGCGTCTCAAGATCGCCTTTAACCTGATGGACTCCGGCCGTCTCTATCTCCATTCTGGTGGCAAGAGTATTCTTAAGCTTCTCAGTTTCCTTCTTATACGCCCTTTTTTGAGATGCACCTCTTATCAGCATCACTATGAATACGATAAGAAGTGCAACAAGTCCAACCAAAAGTCCTATTCCAAAACTTTTAAAGTCGAAGTCATTCATTACTTTGAAAACCTCTTAATTACAGCATCAACTGAGTTCTCTATAGCCTCAGGAATTGATGCCTTTCCTTCAAATACAGCCATGTCTTTAAATGCAGTACCTGTAAGGAGTACGCCAACGCTGACGTCCTTTCCGAACTTCTCAACAAGCATTGCGCTATCCTTTTCAAGTGCGGCATACGCTGTTGCAGCAGCAGGTTCTACAAATACGCCCGCCTCTGATGCAAGTGTGCGCTGAGCCTTAAGAATATCGCTATCCTTTACAACTGTAGCCCATCCGTCTGATTCCTTTAATCTGCGTACTGCTGTTCGTCCTGCAGCCGGTGATTCTACAGAGATTGAATCTGCCCTTGTTGTTGCCTTTTCGATGTTGAGGAACTTTCCTGTATTAAATGCGTTTGCAATTGCGGCACTCTCCTCACTCTGAGCGGCAACAAGATGTGGAAGCTTATCGATGAGTCCTGCTTTCTTAAGGTCGTAGAATCCCTTTGCAACGCCTGAGATGATACACCCGTCGCCTACCGGTACGTAGAACACGTCAGGAACCTTACGTCCAAGCTGTTCGAATAGCTCGATTGATACGCTCTTCTTGCCCTCGATTGTCATTGGGTTATAAGCTGTGTTTCTATTGATGCCTCCAAAGTGCTTTGTATACTCGATTGAGAGTGCAAATGCATCATCGTATGTGCCCTTTACTGGCACTACTGTTGCGCCATAGAGCACAGACTGCATTAGTTTGTTAATTGGTGCTGTTGCTGGTACGAACAATACGATTTCAAGGCCGTATGCTGCTCCTGCACAGCTCATTGCAGCGCCAGCGTTTCCTGTGGATGCAAGGGCAATCTTATTCTCCCCTTGTGCAAATGCCTGAGCAACTACAAACTGACTTGCTCTATCCTTAAACGAACCTGATGGAAGCTGTGAATCAAGCTTGAAGAACAGGTTTTTAATACCGTTTTTCTTTGAAAGTGCAAGTGGTCGAGCAATTGGAGTTCCACCAACTGGATATGCATCTTTATTCTTAAGTGGATACACGAAGAAGTCCTCGTATGTCACATGCTCCTTCTTTTGAAGTGCCTTAAGTTCATTTTCGTCTATTTCAACGTTCAAATTACCATATCTGAATTCTTTGTCGTTGTTCTTTTTGGAACATTCAGGACAGGTATACATAACCTCATCTGTGACAAACTCTTTGCCACAATCATTACAAACATATTTAAATTTCATTGTTTACCTCTTTTACTATTATAACGCTTATATTAAAAAATGGGCGAACCGAAATTCGCCCACCGTGATGATTTTTATCACATCATTCCCATGCCTGGGTTAGCACCCATTGGAGCCTGTGGCTCTGGAGCAGGAATATCTGTAACTGCACATTCTGATGAAATAATGAGTTCAGCGATGCTTGCAGCTTTTTCAAGTGCGATACGAGCAACCTTGAGTGGGTCAATGATGCCGAGTTTAACCATATCGCCCCACTGCATCTGTGCAGCATCAAATCCAACGCCAGCCTTCTCATTCTTACATTTATCTGCAATAACACTGCCGTCGAGTCCTGCATTTGATGCGATCTTCTTGATTGGCTCTGCAATAGCTCTAACTATGATGTTGTAGCCAACTCTCTCATCCTCAGACATGCTTGAAAGGTTCTTCTTCTCGAGTGCCTTAGTAGCCTGGCAGAATGCAACACCACCGCCTGGGATAACACCCTCTTCGATTGCAGCACGTGTAGCGTTAAGTGCATCTTCAACGCGAGCCTTCTTCTCTTTAAGCTCTGTTTCTGTTGCAGCGCCAACGTTGATTACGGCAACACCGCCTGATAGCTTTGCAAGTCTCTCCTGGAGCTTCTCTTTGTCATAATCTGATGTTGATGCTTCAATCTGCTTTCTGATCTGAGCAACTCTATCTTTGATATCAGCGCTCTTTCCTTCACCGTTGATGATAGTTGTGTTTTCCTTCTCAACTTTTACGCTCTTTGCCTTACCAAGCATTGAGAGGTCAGCAGTCTCAAGGCTCATTCCGAGCTCCTCTGCGATCACCTTTCCACCTGTTAGGATTGCGATGTCCTCAAGCATATCCTTGCGTCTATCGCCAAAGCCTGGAGCCTTAACAGCTACAACCTGAAGTACACCGCGTACTGCGTTGACAACTAGAGTTGCAAGTGCCTCTCCGTCTACATCCTCAGCGATAATTAATAGTGGCTTGTTCTGTCCTGCTACTTTCTCGAGTAGTGGGAGAAGCTCCTTCATGTTTGAGATCTTCTTGTCGTAGATTAGGATGTATGGGTGATCGAGCACTGCAGTCATGTTCTCTGTGTTTGTGCAGAAATAAGCTGAGAGGTAACCTCTGTCGAACTGCATTCCTTCAACGAAGTCTGTTGTTGTATCGATAGTCTTGCTCTCTTCGATTGTGATAACGCCGTCTTTTCCGACCTTCTCCATTGCTCCTGCAATCTCATCGCCGATTGTTCTGTCGTTGTTTGCAGAAATTGATGCAACCTGTGCGATATCCTCTTTGCCCTTTACAGCCTTAGCAACCTTCTTAAGCTCTGCAATTGCATCACCAACAGCTGCATCCATACCGCGGCGGAGTCCCATTGGGTTGATGCCTGCAGCAACGCCCTTAAGGCCTTCCTTGACGATTGAACGAGCAAGTACTGTTGCTGTTGTGGTTCCGTCCCCTGCTATGTCGTTTGTCTTTGATGCTACTTCTCTAAGAAGCTGTGCACCCATGTTCTCGAACGGATCTTCAAGCTCTATATCTCTTGCAACGGATACTCCATCTTTTGTAATTGTTGGTGCACCGTATTTTTTATCAAGTAAAACTGTGCGCCCCTTTGGTCCTAATGTAGATGATACTGCATCTGAAATCTTTTCAATACCCTTAACTAGGGAAGCTCTTGCGTCTTCACCAAACTTAAGCTGTTTTGCCATTATTTGTGTTCTCCTTAAATGAAATTGTGTTTTAAATCGCAATTCTAATAATAATCATTATAAGTCTATTTTTCAACATTGAGAATTTTTTTGGGGTATAATATAGGTATGACTTTATACAAAAGAAAACTAAACAAAATCAAAACGTTTTTCTCATCACCTCACAACGTTTTGTTAGTACTTTTTGGCATTGTCTTAACATTCAGCACAGTTTCGCCAATGGTGGCAATCCTCAAGGATACTATTTCGATACATCGTGGAACTATCGATTCCTTCATTACGGGTAAACAGACTGGTTACACCTTTGCAAACTACGTGGATCTCTTTACGAGTTCACTTGCTCGCACTAACCTATGGCAGCCACTGCTGAATACAGTTCTACTCTCAATATTCACAATAATTGTCTCTATACTCGTTGGCGGTCTCTTTGCATTCTTCATCACGAGAACGGATCTTAAGTGCAAAAAGTACCTCTCATCGATATTCATCTTCCCGTACATCATGCCTCAGTGGACAATGGCTGTTGTGTGGCAGAACGTGTTTAACTCAAACGCTGTTACAGGCACGTCTAACGGGCTACTTGCATCGCTTTTTGGCATCAATGTGCCACTTTGGGTTGCACGCGGACTCTTTCCATCAAGCGTGGTTCTTGGCATTCACTATGCGCCATTTGCATACATTCTAATCGGCGGAATATTCAAAAACATGGACTCTAACCTTGAAGAGGCTGCAACGATCCTTGGCATCAGCCGTAAAAAGACGTTTATGCGAATCACACTTCCTATGGTGCGCCCTGCAATCTTCTCTACAATACTGTTAGTATTTGGAGGTGCGGTTGGATCCTACCCTGTTCCTCACTACCTCAACTTTACAACTCTTTCAACAAAATACATCTCGATGAACGCTCAGTACACAGGTGAAGCAAGCATTCTTGCAATCATAATGATGCTATTCGGCGTTCTGATTATGATACTCAACCAGAGGATGCTTACAAGCCGCAAGAACTACACCACGGTTACAGGTAAGGCAGGACAGATCTCGCTTATTCATCTAAACAAGGGCGTGAACATTCTAATCGCAGTAGTGCTGATTATCCTTACGTTCTTCACAAGTATATTCCCAATCGTGCTTTTTGCCTTTGAAACCTTCCTTCCAAACCCAGGCGACTACAGCTTCCTTTATACACTTGACCCTCAGCATCTTACCACAAAATGGTGGCTTACTAACGAGGATGTGACGGAAAACGGCATGTATGGACAGCAAGGCGTGCTATTCAATCCAATCATCAGAAAGGCATTCTGGGGAACGCTTATCACAGCAACATCGTGTGCAATCATAGCAGGCTTATTCGGAACGCTTGTGGGTTACGCTGTTGCAAAGAGACGAAGAAGTAAGCTTGCATCGTATGTTAACAACGTTGCATTCCTTCCATACCTCATGCCATCCCTTGCTGTGGGCGCGGCGTACTTTGTGCTCTTCTCGAAGGGCAGAGTTAACCTCTTTAACACCTATTATCTACTAATAATAGTAGGCGTGATAAAGTACATCCCGTTTGCTTCTCGTGCATCTTTGAACTCCATGATGCAGCTATCTGGAGAGATCGAGGAAGCTGCCATAATACAGAACATCCCATGGTGGAAGCGAATGCTTGGAATCGTTGTTCCAATTCAGAAGACATCGATTATATCAGGATTCCTACTTCCATTCATGACAAGCCTTCGTGAGCTCTCACTCTTCCTCTTACTCTGCACACAGGGCTTTATACTTTCAACAACTCTAGACTACTTTGATGAGATGGGACTCTATGCGTTCTCATCCGCAATCAACCTGATCTTGATTGTTGTAATATTGATATTTAACACGCTTGTAAATAAACTAACAGGAGCAAGCATAGACAACGGTATAGGAGGAAAATAATGCCAAATATAAAAATAGAAAATGTATCTAAAAAATGGGGTCATTTCTACGGAGTTGACCACGTTAGCCTTGATATTCCTGACAACTCTTTTGTCACTCTGCTTGGCCCATCAGGATGCGGAAAAACCACGATGCTTAGAATGATTGCTGGTCTTGAAACTCCAACAGAGGGCAGAATTACAATCGGCGATACTGTTGTATTTGACGACAAGGAAGGCATTAACATTCCACCTAATAAAAGGCGTGTTGGATTCCTCTTTCAGAACTATGCGCTTTGGCCGAACATGACTGTATACAAAAACATCGCATTCGGGCTTGAAAACATGAAAGTTGCAAAGGAAGTTGAGGAAAAAGGCGTTAAAAAAACCGTATTACGCAAGTATACAAAGGATGAGATCAACGAGATTGTTGAGAGAGTTGCAAAAGTAGTAAAGATTGTTCCATTTATGAAAAGATATCCATCTGAACTCTCAGGAGGCCAGCAGCAGCGCGTTGCGATTGCAAGGACACTCGCTCCATCCCCTTCCGTGTTATTCATGGATGAGCCACTATCCAACCTCGATGCAAAGCTACGCCTTGAGATGAGATATGAGCTTCAACGCTTGCACCTTGAGACAGGAAGCACCTTTGTGTACGTAACGCACGATCAGATGGAAGCAATGACACTTGCAACCAAGATCTGCCTTATGAGCAACGGAACGCTTCAGATGTACGACAAGCCTCTAAAGGTGTACTCCTACCCTACAAACGTGTTCACAGCGGACTTTGTAGGAAGCCCATCCATCAACTTCATTAACGCAAAAAAGAATGGAGAAAACAACTACAGCATACTGAAGAACAGAAATGTCACCTTTACTCCAAATACAGAACTCAACGAGTTCATCAAACCGTATGAACATAAGATTACCGAGGACAAAGAGAACAAGGATGAACTCTTTAAGTACCCTGTTCAGAAGGTCAACGATCAGGATGAGGAAAAAGTGGCACCAAGCGATGACAACTTCATACTTGGCGTGCGCCCTGAAGATATCGTAATCAACGAGAACGGCGCGTTTGAAGGTGAAGTATATGCATCCCTTCCAACGGGTGCTGAAACCACGCTAAAGATTCAGATTTATGACTATCTACTTACATCGGTTGTGTTTGGTAACATACACTACAAGATTGGCCAAAAGGTTAAGTTCGACATCAAGAAGGACAGCGTGTTACTCTTCGATACAACGAATCAAAACCTCATTGCAAAGGGTTCAATTTGATTTGCCACATATTAGTTGATTAATCGATTATTAATTAGTTAGTCGATGATTTAAGAGGTGCTTTACAGAAAACGTAAGGCACCTCTTTTTTATACATTTAAGTGTTTATATTACTTCAGCTTTAAATTCGATGCGTTATGATTTCAGGCGTTTTTAGAAGTACCATCGTGTTATCATCAACGTCTTTGTTAATCCAGACGTTTGATCCGATTATTGAGTTCTTCCCCACCTTAATATCGCCAAGGATTGATGCATTTGCGTAGATAATCACATTGTCGGCAATGGTTGGATGCCTTTTGTTTCCACGTATGAGTTCACCGCATGCGTTCTTAGGAAAGCTGTATGCACCAAGAGTAACTCCCTGGTAGATCTTTACGTTATTGCCGATGATTGTAGTCTCACCTATCACAGTTCCAGTGCCGTGATCAATAAAGAAGCTCTTGCCTATTGTTGCACCTGGGTGAATATCTATGCCAGTCTCCCTATGGATGACCTCAGAGAGCAGGCGTGGAATGAGCGGCACTCCTTTTTTGTACAGGAAGTGAGCGATGCGGTGTACTGCCATCACCTTCATGAACGGATATGCTACAATCACCTCTTCAACCGAGGTTGCCGCAGGGTCGCCGTCGTGGCCTGCCTTTGCGTCAAGAAGTAAGAGTTTCCAGATTTCACAGATATTGTCAGAAAGATCGTCAAGGATCTCTTCGACCTTATTTTTGTCCATTACAGATAGCATTTCATCTTTAAGAAGCTTGAGTACGTGTTTGAAGTAGTCGCAATCGCATACTGCGTTGTCTGTGGTGTGAATCAGTTGCAGTTCATAAATTGCGTCTGTAACTGCCTCTGCTGTTTTTATGTTCGGTAAGTTTTTCTTAGGCAATTTGCTCATCCTTTGTCATATTAGGTTCTTTCTGCTCATTCTTTAACTTTTCATTTATTAAGAAATCAACAACTAAACAGCATTGATCCTGTACTTGGGGCGATAAAAAACGACAGCATAGTATTCTCCTTTACTTTTGAAGGAATTCAATTGCGCTTTTTATGCGTTTTAGTGTTTCATCCTTTCCTAAAAGTTTAATTGAGTCACCAAGCGGTGGTGATACACTCTCGCCTGTGATTGCAACTCGAAGTGGCATGAATACATTGTTCATCTTGATACCATTTGAGTTTGCAAAGTCAGAGAGAGTCTTCTCCCCATCCTCTGTATTACTGAATGCTCTTTCAGCTTCCTTTAACATCAAGGTTGCCTCAGGGAGTTCCTGTTTCTTTGCAAGGAATTTCTCCTTTTCGGTGTACTTTGGTGTCTCGAATAGGAAGCGTAGCATCAGCGGTGCATCGCTTAGTACTTTGATGCGCTCTTTGATTAATGGAATGTACTTGATGACGTCTTTTTCATCAACGTTGATTCCGCTTTCCTTCATATATGGATAGATTAGGCTTGAAAGCTTCTCATCGCTAAGTTTCCTAATGTACTGACCGTTGAACCAGTCGAGTTTCTTGTAGTCAAACACGCCTGGAGCCGAATGGATCTTATGGATGTCAAAGCACTTTTCAAGTTCCTCTTTTGTAAAGAACTCAGTCTTATCATCAAAGCTCCAACCCACCAGGGTTACATAGTTGATAAGCGCCTCAGGAAGATAGCCCTTTTTTATGAAGTCGCGAACGCTTGTGCTCCCGTGGCGTTTTGAGAGCTTCTGTCCATCGTTTCCCATCACCATTGGAAGATGACAGAATTTAGGTGGTTCCCATCCGAATGCCTTGTATAGAAGGATGTGTAAAGGTACGCTTGCCACCCACTCCTGAGCCCTCATGATATGGGTGATCTCCATAAGGTGGTCGTCTATTACGTTTGCTAAGTGGTATGTTGGAAATCCATCGCTCTTGAGCAGGATTGGATCTGGTGTGACGTCTCTATTTTTGCGTTTGATGTGGCCTAAAATAATGTCGTCAAAGGCTGTTTCGCCCTCTACTGGTACTCGTAGGCGAATTACGTACTTCTCACCGTTTGCAACGCGTTTTTTAGCCTCCTCAAGCGGGATAGTACTACAATGCCTGTCGTAACCTTGAACGTCTTTCTTTTCAGCCTTTTGCTTTTCTACAAGCTCTTGAAGGCGTTCCTGTGAACAGAAGCAGTAATACGCCTTACCCTTTTCTACAAGGTCGTGCGCTGCCTTCTGATAAAGCTCTATGCGTTCACTTTGAACATAAGGACCATATGCACCGCCAATGTTTGGACCCTCATCAGCATCAAGCCCAAGCCATGATAGCGTTGCATATAAGTCTTCTAGCGATTCGTCACTGTATCGCTCTCTATCCGTATCCTCTACTCTTAGGATAAACTTACCGTTTTGAGAACGTGCGAAAAAGTAATTATAGAGAGCAGTTCTAACTCCCCCTATATGTTGTAATCCCGTAGGGGAAGGTGCATATCTAACTCTAACCATTAATTCTGTGATACTACTTTCTGGTTCTTAACAATATCAGCCTCACCGCAGTAGTCGCTTATGCTGTTGATAAGCTTTGTGAAGTTGATTGCATCGATTCCATTCTTAAGTCTATATGTTGCGTTCAATGTAGTTGCATTTGATGATGCAAGTGCCTTTCTTGAGAACAACATAAGGTGTAAACTTGACCCTGCACCCTGTAGGTATTCAACAGAATGCTTAAATGATGGGATGTTCTTTGTGATTATATCGTTAAGTGCGTTTGCATCCTCATCACCTGTGAGTGGCTGGAAGTGTAGTGCCCAGTATAGCATAATAGAACGTGCTGTGTAAGCAAGTCCAATTTTGCGCATCTGAGAGTTCTTCTCATACTCGATGATGTTGCTTGGTGTTGCGTCGTCGAACTCTGAGAGTGTAAATACACACCATGCCATCTTGTATCTTCCTGTGTTTTTAATTCTTGCTGTTTTAGTAACAAGATCCTTAAGGCTCTTTGAAGGAGCATGAACTACAGTCATGTTCTCGTAGCGGCAATCCTTTCTCATCTGTGAGAAGTATGTTGATATCAATTCTGATGATGCAACTATTACAATTGGCTGTTTAATATCTTTCTTTATCTTCTTTCTCATTTTCACTACCCTCCTAATTAAGCGTTAAAGCGGAAGTCACTTACAAGTGGCAATGCGCCAAATGCACCATTCATGTAGTCTATCTGTACGTTCTGCTTTGCAGTTGATCCCTTGAAGTCAGCAAGTGAATAGTAATGTGTGCTATTGTCTGACTGCTTCTCTGCAAAGTACACACCATCACGGCGTAGAAGGTCATTCTTTAAGAGTGATGGGTTACAGTCTACCACTATAAGCTGGCTGTTCTTAACATTGTCTGCATCTTCAAATAGACCTGCAACGTGTGATACTACGTTTGGATGAAGCATCATGCCGAAGTCATCGAAGAACATAACCTTCTGTGTTGTGAATGCCTCAAAGTAGCTTGCTGCAATTGTAGATAGACGACGTAGTGACAAGCTCTCGCCTGAGAAGAATGCACCGTATTTCTGTGATACGTTGGTGTGGATGAATACTGGGTGTCCGCCCTGAACGCCAATTGCTCTGACGTCTGTGATATCACAAGCCCAAAGGAAGTCAACGATCTTCTTGCTCCAATCTGGATGTTTTGTGAGCATATCAACAAGAAACATCTCTGAACCTGATGCAAATCCGACAGGTTTAATATCAAGAACGTTCTTAAACCAGTTGAATGCTTTTACGTTTACATCGCCCTCGATGCCTGTTGATTTCTCTGATGCAATCTGAAGGAATGTTCTGTTATGTGGTAGCTTGTATGTTACCTTTCTCTTTTCGCCGATATAGCTCTTTCCGAAGCTGATCTTGTATTTTTCTTCCTCAGGAAGCCATGTGCGAACGAATAGTTTTTTCTTAAGCCCGTCTATCTTCTGATAAAGGGATTCTGAGAAGATGCGGTGCATATCTGCAACAAATGTGTAATACATTGGCGTGCCTTCTGCAACAAATGAAATCGAAATTTCAGATGGCTGACCCTTTGTTTCTCCATAGGCATATGAGTTACCGATTAACGAGCGAAGTGGATTCTCATCATCCTCTTTTGCTGTTAGGACTGACTTTAAGGCTTCAATAGCTCTAACTATTGTACTCTTACCTGCTCCGTTTGGACCAATGATTGCTGCTGTCTTAACAAGGTTAATCTTGTCGTCGACATTTATTATGCGAGACTCGTCGTAATGAGTATCCTTAATTGCCTCAAAGGTCAATGTCTGTTTGTCTTTAACAGAACGAAAGTTTTTGACGCTGATATCAATTAACATAACTTTCCTCCAACTATAGTTTAAAGTTTATCATACCTCGTCTGAAGATGTAAATAGCAAACGATAATAGAAAATGAGGCTAAACGCATTTAACTTTTTAAATTTCGTACATTTTGTACAAAAAAAAATTTCTGGCGTCTTTTATATATACTGAGTTCTATAAAGTTGATTAATAACATTATTTAAAGTTATAATCTTTTTAAGATGGCTATCAAAAATATATATAAGAGAATAGTTACGACATTCACATGGCCGGTGCTTATATTCTTCATCGTGTATAAGTGGACGTTCCTCAACAACCTAATGTTTACAATCTTTATGTTCCTCACATCGATTATCGCATCATACGAAATGCAGCTGATACTCTATCCAAAGTCAAAGCGTATCAATAAGGAGACGGGCGATAGAGAGCTACCCTTGATACCATTTTGGCTTCCATCCACACTAATTGTGGCATCGTATCTTGAGTATACGATGACTAAGGATATCTCTCTTGTTCAGTTCTGTCTTATGAGCCTCATTGTGCTTTCATTCTTCGTTGAAGTGATAAAGGGTGCTGGAGAAACTCCTATGTTCTCAAACAGCATAGTCAACATCGCAAAGACAGTACTTCTAATCGTGTATCCGTCATACATCTGCACCTTCCCTGTTATGCTTGTTAACATAGCAGGCGACGGTCCACTCTACATCCTAATGCTGTACACGCTTGTATTTGGTAACGACATTGCCTGTTATATCTTTGGCATTCTATTTGGAAAAACAAGCCGTGGTATATTTAAGGTTAGCCCTAATAAGAGCGTGGTTGGATACCTTGGCGGGCTTGTGATAACTCCAGTGCTCTCCTACTACTTTATGAAGATAGTACCAGGTATGCCTCAATTCTCACCAACAGGCTGCGTATTTCTTGGCTTCTTGATTGCACTGACTGCTGACATCGGTGATCTTGTTGAATCTGCATTCAAAAGAGCAGGTGGAGTTAAAGACAGCGGCTGGATCATCTGGGGTCGTGGCGGTGTGTTGGATTCATTCGACTCGTTCCTCAACAGCGCGCCTATATTCTGCCTATGTTTAACTCAATGGAATCTAGGCCTCTTACAGATGTGAAAAAGCACGTTGTAATACTCGGAGCAACAGGTAACATCGGAGGGATGTGTCTTGATGTTCTTAAGGGTTCTTGCTATCAGATTGTAGGAATTACGGGCTACTCTCAAAAGGATAAACTCAATAGTATTAAAGATGAATTCTCCGTTCAATTTGCATCATCCCTAATGGATGAAAGCGTTACGGACTTTGTGGAAACAATTGCGGATAACTACTCCCCAAACGACACTATATTTATAAACGCCATCGATGGCTTTGACGGTCTTAAGGCAAGCATCGAGGTGATCCATCACGGCTTTGATATCATCCTTGCAAATAAGGAGACTATTGTTGCAGGTGGACGTTTATTTCTTGATGATGTTAAAAGTCGAGGCGTTAACATCATACCGATCGACAGTGAGATGTATGCCCTTTCCTCCCTCATAAAGATGGTGGATTCATCAAGCGTGGACAAGTATATCATCACAGCATCAGGCGGAGCATTCCTCTCCCTTAAACGGGATGAGCTTCACGGCGTTACATATTCTGATGCAATCAAGCACCCCGTATGGAGGATGGGAAACCATATCTCCTTAAATAGCGCGACACTCCTTAACAAGGCGCTTGAGATAATCGAGGCACGCAACCTGTTTAATCTTGATAATGATAAAATTGAGGTTGTGATTCATAAGGAAGGCTTTGTACACGGCGCTCTCCTACTTAAAAACGGCACTCTGATTCCACAGGTGTATCCGCCATCGCAGAAGGTTGCCATTAGAAATACACTTGAGCTTGAGAGAGAAACATCACAATCATTTTTAGATCGCCCATTGACGCTTAATTTTGAAAAGCCAGACTTTGAACGCTTCCCCTTCCTTACACTTGGATTTGACGCCCTCTCTTCTGATAGTAAAGCTGTGGTGCTACTAAGCCGAGGCGAGGCTGCATCAGAGATGTTTAGGAACGGTAAGATCGCCTTTGATGAAATCGAGGGCTTTGTGAAGTCAAAGTACGACGCATTATCCACATTTACAATAAAGTCGTACGATGACATATTCGAACTCGATAGGCTCTCACGCATCGTTTAGTGTACATTTTGTACATTCTTTTTACATTCATTGCATCTACTTTACTCTACATCAATTACAAGTAGTACTCCCTCTTAAGGTGTGCTCCACGGTGCAAGTTCAAAAGCGTGAGTATAATAAGTCCTAGAACAAAAATCACATAGCCACTCCATGAATAAGTGAGCCTAATTTTTGAGAACAGATCAATCATAAGCGAGAGAAGATAATACGACCCTTCCATCAGAAACGATGCGACAATAGAGCCTGGAATGAGTATTGCTATAAATCCTCCTATCATGTTGATGGATACAAGCATCGTTGCGGCACTTGTGAGAAACACACTTCCAATTGACGCATTTGCAAAGCTTAAAATAGAAAGCGGAGATGAGAGGATTAGCACTGCACATCCTGAAGATAAGTAACGGCTGATGTTATGAGGACATACAAACGTAAGCGCGTAATAGGAGGCTTCTGTAATGTATACAAGCGCAACTGTGCACGTGTACGAGAGCACAAAAGCCATACTGTTCACGCTGCTTTTAAATAGAATCGTCTGTATAAAGAGCGAGAGGAACAGCGAGTAATCCTTAAGCGATGGGATAAGCGTTAACACGGCTATCATCAAAAACGCTCTTATGAGTGACGGCGATGTTCCACATAAAAACGTGTAGATCATCAGGAACGGAAGGATAGCACGCCGTCTCTTTTTAAGAGGAACAAATTTTGATGCAATCATCAGAAGAAAGCCCGAGATTAGGTTTAAATGCATCCCTGAGAGGGCAAATACATGGGAGAGCCCCACACTTCTTGCCCTATCCTTTATATCAGATCCTCCACGTGTGGTTTTTGAAAATATCAAGAGCTTTGAAAGGCTTCGCGCGTGATAGGATAAACTGCTATGCGAAAATGGCGACATTGTGAGGATATGCTCAGAGGCATCCTTAACAAAGGCGTTCCTGAGATCATAAATGTATGTAAGTACAGAAACGTTCTCTCTCTTATGCTTTTTAAGGTTTGATGAAAAGCACAGTCCTGAGATGAACTTAACGCCATACGCTGTGATTTCATCACCCTCGTAAATGTCTTGAGAGTCATCCACTATCATGTTCATAACTCCGCTTGCATCAGCCCTTATGCCTAAGTTATTGTCGCTAATCTCAGAAAGGCGCAGTGTAATCATCAGCTTTCCGCCTTTGGTGTGACTTGGCGAGCGTATAATAACGCCCCTAATTGTTGTGATGTTCGCCTTTTCAAGTGGAAGGGCGAGTGTGTCGTTAATGATGATGCTTTTATAAAGGAAACACCAAGTTATAAGAAGGCATGAAAAGATCAAAAACCTTATGAAAAGTATAAAACTGCGCCTGACTACTAAAAACAGTGCAATCAGAGCAGAGAATGTGAGGATAATCGCTATTGCTAACGTCAACCTCCCGTCAAGGTAAAATAGAAGAACGGGAGATGATGTGATGAACACCCTAAGAAATACAGATACATCCCCGCCTTCTATCCTAACCACATAATACTAAGTGTCAGGAATGTTTCATTTTGTTAAAAAAATTAAATTGTTTTTTTAATTCAGAGGTAGTTTTGTTAAGCAAGAGAGCTGTTTTTTAAATAATCGAGCGCCTCTATGTACCCGTCAAAGCCCTTTCCTACTATCACCTTTTCGGCATATAGGGAAACATAGCTGTGCTTTCTGAACTCATCGCGCGTGTAGATGTCTGTAAGGTGTACTTCTACAGTTCTGATGTTTACAGCCTTGAGGGCATCAAGGATAGCAACACTTGTATGGGTGTAGGCTGCCGCGTTAATCACAATGCCGTCTATTTTGTTGTAGGCGTTTTGTATCGTTGTTACAATGTCGCCTTCAGAGTTAGACTGATAACATTCCACATCGACGCTGTTGTCCGATCCCCACTTCTTAATCATATTGACTAAATCATCGTAGGTGTTGTTTCCATAGAGGTGCTTTTCTCTTATCCCTAGCATGTTTATGTTAGGACCATTAATTACAAGAATCTTCATTATTTTGCGTCGTACCCTGCTTCTTTTACAGCGCTTTTGAGAGCTTCGATGTCTACCTCTTTTGAAAGCTCAACTATAGCCTTCTTTTTCTCAAGTTCAACCTTTGCGCTCTTAACGCCATCAACACCCTTGAGTGCTTCTTCAACGTGGGATGCGCAGTGAGCGCAGCTCATACCCTCTACGTGTAATACTACTTTATCCATATTGTTCTCCTTTTTGTTTTCTTTCTTCTTGTTCTTGTTGTTATCGTCCCAAGTTTTAAACCTATAAAGACGTAGTGCATTAGTCACCACAAATAGTGAACTACAGCTCATAGCAAATGATGCAAACATTGGGTTTAATACAACTCCAAATGGCGCATAGAGCACTCCTGCTGCAAGTGGAATTCCAAGCACGTTGTAGAAGAATGCCCAGAAGAGGTTCTCCTTGATGTTCTTCATCACAGCTTTTGAAAGCCTGATTGATTCTACAACATCGTTGAGCGTGCTCTTCATTATCACAACATCTGATGCATCAATTGCAATATCAGTACCGCTACCAACTGCGATTCCTACATCGGCGCGCTTTAGCGATGGAGCATCGTTGATGCCATCCCCCACCATTGCAACCTTCTTTCCACCGCTCTTAAGACTCTCTACGATCGCATCCTTATCCTCAGGGCGAACACCTGCCTTAACATTGTCGATTCCAACTTCACGTGCAATTACAGATGCTGTTTTTTCGTTATCCCCTGTGAGCATATAAACATCGATTCCCATGCTCTTAATACGCTCTATTGCGCTTTTGCTTGTGATCTTCACCTCATCTTTGACGGCGATCACACCAAGTGGAATATCATTTTTTATAACGTAGAGCGCAGTCTTACCATCCTTTGAGAATTCATCTGCCTTTGAGAGTAATTCGTTCTTTCCGTCAACGCCGTTATTAACGAGGGTTAATATGTTTGCGTTACCAATTCTGTAGAAGTCACCGTTTACTCTGCCCTCAAGCCCCACCCCTGGAGTCTGTTTAAAGTCGTCAACCTGTAGGAGTTCAACCCCCAGTTCATTTGCCTTCTCTGTAATTGAGATTGAAAGTGGATGTTCAGAGAGCTTCTCAATTGATGCTGTACATTTCAAGAGTTCATTCTCACTTACATCACCTAGTGTGAATACATCAGTAACGAATGGCTTTCCGTTTGTAATGGTACCGGTCTTGTCGAATACCACCGTATTTATGTTACCAAGCGTCTCAAGCGCCTCTGCGCTCTTGATGAGTATACCATTCTTTGCACCAACTCCAGTTCCCACCATAATGGCTGTGGGAACTGCAAGCCCTAATGCACACGGGCAGCTGATTACCAACACTGATATTCCAATTCCAAGCGCAAACTCAAAGCCGTATCCAAGGCATAGCCAAATTAGGAATGCCACAACTGCTATAGCCATCACAACAGGCACAAATACACCGCTTACCTTGTCAGCAATTGATGCAATAGGCGCCTTTGACGATGTAGCCTCATCAACTAACCTAATGATGTTAGAAAGCACTGTGTCAGATCCAACCTTTGTGATCCTCACCTTGATAAAACCAAGGGTGACTATAGTTCCACCGATGACCTCATCCCCTTTTCTCTTCTCCTCAGGAACGCTCTCACCTGTGATCATAGACTCATCTATTGATGCGTTACCCTCAATTACAACGCCGTCAAGCGGAATGCTCTCACCGCTTTTTACAATAACGATATCATCAACTTTAACATCGTTGATATCCACTTTCACCTCTATGCCATCACGAAGCACTGTGGCAACAGGAGGAGTGAGGTTCATAAGCGCTCTTATCGCGGATGTGGTTTTTTGTTTGGATTTAGCCTCAAGCGTCTTACCCACGGTGATTAGCGTAAGTATCGTGCCTGCACCCTCAAAATAGAGATTCATCGAAAGACCGTGTACCACATCAAGGTTGCCGCGACCGAGTGCAAAACTGATCTTATAAATCATGTATACGCCGTAGACAATAGCCGCAAGTGATCCTACAGACACAAGCGAGTCCATGTTTGGCAAACGGTGGAATAACGCCTTAAGTCCACTCTTAAAATAAGCAAAGTTAACTGCAACTATTGGAAGAAGCAAGAGGAACTGCGTTAATGCAAGAGCCCCTGCGTTTCTAGGATCGTGTACGCCACTTGGAAGAGGCCAATGATACATGTGACCCATGCAGAGATAAAACAGAGGGATCTCAAAGATAAGCGAATAGATCAACCTGCGGATGTAGTTTTTATATATGGATACACTGATATCCTCTTTGTCGGTGCTCTTTGAGCTCTTAGACACCCTTTCTTCATTATCATCTAATGATGCGCCGTATCCCGCCTTTTCTACAGCCTTGATTATATCACTATCACTCACCCTGTCGCTATCAAACTCAACAACCATCGTGTTCTTCAAAAGATTTACATTTGCATTCTTTACACCGTCAAGTGTACTTACTGCTTTTTGGACTCTAGAAGAACATGAAGCACAGGTCATCCCTGTGATGTTATATTTTTCTTTTATCATATGCGTTAATTATAATTTTTAAAACGCAAAACGACAATATTTTGACAGTGTTTTCTAGAGATGGGTATTATCGTCTTTTGTTATAATATCTCCTTTAATACGCGAACAAGATATGTATTTTCTTCATATGTCCTTACGGCAAGACGTAAATAATCTCCCGTTTTAATTTTACCGGTTAAAGGCTTTGCAAGAATGTTGTACTTTGTGTAAAGACAGGTACATATTTCATCGGCTTTTACTGATTTTGGCAATTGTATCATAATGTAATTTGCCTCAGACGGATAAACTTTTAAATCTTTGATGGTGCTAAGATCATCTGCCATTGCCTGCCTGTCTTTAATGATATGATCAAGCGATTGACTGTATAAAGAATCGTACTTGTTATATATCTGTAAATAGAACTCCGCAAACGAATTAATATTCCAAATTGAAACAGCTTTCTTAATTTTATACACCATATCCGAATTGGATGAAACCATAACACCCAATCTCAATCCGGGTACTCCGTAGGACTTTGAAATACTCTTTATGATAT
Organism: uncultured Spirochaetaceae bacterium; assembly: GCA_945910645.1. Taxonomy (GTDB): domain Bacteria; phylum Spirochaetota; class Spirochaetia; order Sphaerochaetales; family Sphaerochaetaceae; genus UBA9848. The sequence goes on from CAMDZB010000008.1 coordinate 18,197, forward strand.
ACAGCTTCTTAAACCTTTTAATAATGCTTTCATCAATCAAGGTTCCGTTTTCAAATGATACAAAATCAACAAACGATTCATCTAAAATAAATGAAATCCCTTTATTATCACACCAGGCGGCAAGGTCCATTATACTGTTTTTAGGTAAATAAAAACCTGTCGGATTGTTTGGGTTAACCAATATAAGAGTTGAAATGTTTTTATCTTCAAAATAATTTATTATATCGTCTTTTGAATATCTAAAATCACTTTTACTTACATCAAAACAAATTGTGTTATCACTGTTGATTCTGTTTTTATATTCATCAAACCCCGGAGTAATTATACCAAACTTGCCATTATTCTTACTAAATTCTCTAAGACACTCTTTAATCAATTCCGCCGCTCCGGATCCTACAACGATATGAGAGTTTTCCACATTAAAGATATTTGATACAAGATGAGTGTTTACATCCATTCCAGACGGATAATTTCTTAAAAGAATTTCAAAATTTCCCTTTATTTCATCTATTAATTTTTGGGGAGGAAAATACGGATTAACAAGATAACAATAATCAAGAAGTTTAGGATACCGCCAATATCCACCGTATCGTGCACTTATTAAAGATAACCTATGCTCATCCTTTGCAAAAAGAGTTTCCGCTATCTTCAAATCATTTATATCGTCTATCTCGTACCATCTGCCCCTGTCAAGACGCTTAACCTTAATTTCAGGCTGATCCAATATTGATATGACTCTTAATACATTTTCATAGTATTCGTTTAACCCCATTGCTTTTTGATATGCTTCCAAAAAAGGAACATAAAGACGAGAGGAAAAATCAGAACTGAATTTATAAATATTAATGCTTTTGTAGTATTTATCAGTTTCTGAATAATCGAATTTGGATTTTGTAATAAAATCTATAATATTATCGTTTTGATCAATACACAGACAAGTACCGTCCATCCATGACTCGAATTTATCAACAAGCGCCAACGTACGTCTTTTGTCATTGATAATACAATCAAGAACATCCTGAGAAAAGATCAAATCCGATTCAAATAACAGGGTATCATCACTGATAAGATAATCGCGTGCAAGATACAGTGAATATATATTGTTTGTTTTATCATAAACATCATTTGTAACATATACTATGGGAGTTTTAATATTCAGTGTTGCGATATATTCCTTTAATATTTCGCTTTTATATCCGATTACAATCACTATCCGCTTAAGAGAATAGGAATCTATAACAGTTAACATTCTTTCTATCAATGTTTTACCGGCAACATCAACCATACACTTAGGATTATTTTGAGTAAGATTTTTAAGTCTCTTACCCATACCTGCTGCCAATATTATTGCTTGCATAACGAAACTCTCCTTATTATATTTTAAATATAGCATTTCATACCGGTACCTAGAGGTATAACATGACCTATAACAACATCTTCCTTAAGACCGCTCAACGTATCAATACTACCTGCTATTGCTGCATTAATCAAGCCCTTTGTTGTTTCCTGGAACGATAACTCATATTATCAACTCAATATCCAAAAGTAACAATTTGTCTCACTTTTTTATTCGCCTAATACACGCAGAAAACTTTCATTTAAAAGAAGATTTTTAAAAAGTCATTTTTTTTAAAATGTGATTAAAAATAATTGAATTGAATTTTATCAATGATATAATTAAGAAAAGAATTAGTTAGAAAATCAATTTACACAGCATTTATCTGTGAACCAAAAAGAAAAGAGGGCATCAAAAGCAAGGAAAATACTTTCATTCCTCGGAGATAAATCTTTTCAAGTCATTCTCGCCATACTGCCACAAGTACTGGGTAGTACTGGAAAGGATTAATCCATAAATGAGCAAAACAATATCCGACAAGCCAGAACTTCTAAAGCAATGGAATTACTCAAAGAACAAAGCAGACCCTAAAGAGGTCTCTGTATCCTCGAACAAAAAATACTGGTGGGTTTGCGATAAAGGTCACGAATGGGAGGCCGAAGCGTATTACAGAACGAGAGGAGACGGCTGCCCCTACTGCTCAAACAGAAGGGTGCTGCGAGGGTTCAATGACCTCAAAACAACCAACCCAGAGCTATTAGAGGAATGGGATTATCAAAAAAATATCTCCATAGACCCCGAAAGCATAACACCAGGGAGCATCAAAGCAGTGCATTGGAAATGCAAAAACTGCGGGCATGAATGGAAAACACAAGTAAGATACAGGGCGAAAAATGGAACTGGATGTCCGAAATGCGCTAAAAGCGCAATCAAGAGCAAAAGACAGTCCACAATTCTAAAAAGAAGCGGGGGGTTAAAAAATACAACTCTTTTGTTAGATTTTGATTATGAAGCAAACTACCCTCTCACTCCTCAAGACATAACAGAGCATTCGGGAAAAATTATCAAATGGAAGTGCCATACCTGTGGACACAAATGGTCTGCAAAGGTGCAGAACAGAACCAACGGCAGAGGCTGCCCACTTTGCTCTAATAAAATAGTCGTAGCTGGTGTCAATGATTTGAGAACAACCCATCCAGACTTAGCTAGAGAATGGAATTATGAGAAGAACAAAACGCTACTTCCAAACCAAGTCAGCTATGGGAGCAGTAAGAAAGTATGGTGGAAATGCCCGATCAGGCATGAGTATCAAGCCACAATCAACAAAAGAACAAGTGGGAACGGGACTAATTGCCCTGTATGTGCTTCTGGCGCACAGACTTCCTTTCCGGAGCAGGCAATTTTCTACTACATAAAAAAACTCTTCCCTAACGCCATCAACCGCTACAAGCCTGATTTTCTTAAAGGAATGGAATTGGACATCTACATCCCAGAGAGGCGCATAGCGATAGAATATGATGGAGCCCCATGGCATACGACCACAAAACTGAGCAGAGAGAAACAAAAGCGAGATCTGTGCAACAAAAACGACATTAAGCTTATCAGAATCAAGGAAAACCCGATAACGGCGAACAATAATGACACCTATGACATTGCAATCCACACCGAGGGGCTTGAAAACTACAAAAACCTCGAACCGTTGATCTATGAAATCATACGGGAAGTGAACCAGTTTTATTCAGTAGGTTTTTTCCCTCCTTTCGTCGTAGACCTAAAGAAGGACAAGACGGAAATACTTAAATACAGGCAAGTTCCTATCAAGGATTCGCTTCAAGAAAGACATCCAGAGATCGCCAAGCAGTGGCATCCCGAGAAAAACTGTGCTTTCAAGCCCTATATGTTCAAGTCTGGATCGGACTTTAAGGCCTGGTGGATATGTCCTGACTGCGGAAACGAATACGAGGCGACAATACAGCACAGAGTAAGCGGAACAAACTGCAGATTGTGTGCCATCAAACGGTTCACACACTCCCGATGCAAAAGAATCGAGATGATCGACTTAAGCACAGGACAGGCAATAAGGGAATTCGAGTCATCCATGGATGCAGGAAGAGAACTCGGAATCAACCCATCAAACATCACGACCATATGCAAGGGCAAAAGACCTAATGCTGGAGGGTTTGGCTGGAGATATAAAAATTAATTACAAGTTAAGTACTAAAACTTAATAAACAATATTGCTCGTCATCATTAAATCCAAGTTCATATCTGCCCTCGTTAAATCATGCCGAAGTGCTTAAGTGACTCCTTGATTGCTTTTTATTTATCCGTCGGGCATTGCGGCTATTTAGCGTCCTCAGACTTCATCTTATTGTAATTCTCACGTTCAAGGATGCACACCGTCTCGAGGTGATGCGTGCGTGGAAACATATTAAACGCAACTACGCTATCAAGTTCAAAGCCGTACTTTTCAAACTCCTTTATGTCCCTAAGCTGCGTCTTATAGTCGCACGATACGTAAATTACACGGCTTTTTGTAAGAGTTGTTACCGCCTTGATGGCTTTTGGTGTCATACCAACCCGTGGGGGGTCAACTATTGATGTGTCAGCCTTGATTTTAAGATACTTTGTTGCATTCTCCGTGGATGATAAGATAAAACGCGACTTTTTAAGGTTAATGTATGCAAACTTCTTGGCGTTTTTATTCTCCTCAATTACCGTGATGTCATTATAGTCATCCTCAAGAAATGATGAAAAGAATCCAACGCCTCCGTAGAAGTCGTAAATAGACTCACCCTTAATATTGCCCTTGATGTACATAGCTATCTTATGGGCAATCTCCCTGTTTGCTTGAAAGAACACACTCTCATCGATTGTGAACTGCTTATCACCAACCATGAATGTATTCTTATTCACATCGCCAGAAAGAAGCGGACAGTTTTCAACTTCCACACTCTCGTTTGAGAGACGCTTTTTAAACGCTTGAGTGCCATCATTTGATGAAAATCGCGCCCTACTTCTATAGTGAAGGAACTCTCCAGTGATGAGTTCAACATCCCTTTTAAAATCACACTTCAGCCATTCTTTTTTAACGTTTACCTCATGCTCTTCTCTGATATGTAGCATGTCGCATCCGCCACAGATTGTGTAGTATTTACAGATAGGCTCAATGCGGAACTCCGATGGAGTAACTACCCTGTCTAGCTTTGCAAAGGTAAGGTTCTTCTTGTCCTCAACAACAGTGACATCGACAACATCGCCATCTGCTGTATACGGAGTGAGTACAACCTTGCCGTTGTAGTGAGCAAGTCCATAGGCATTGTTGATTATTTTTTCTATTGTAAGACGCATCAGGATGCTTTTGAGTTTAGCTTTTCTCTGCGTCTTTCATGGCGTGGATCGTCGCTGACTTTTGTATCGATGTATGCATCTAGCATCTTAACAGGATCATCAGGGTAATCGATTCGGCCGCCAAATGCGATAAAGTTTGCTCCGTTATGCTCCTTTGTGGCAACAGAAGCAAAAATATTCTGAGGTAAAGCACAGACGATACCGCTATGCTTATTTGCTCTTATTGATATACCGATTCCCGTGCCGCAAACAAGAAGGCCAAAATCGTATCCCCCTCTCTTATACTCCTCCACAGCCTTATCAGCCATGTCAGGGTAATCGACGGGGGATGAATCGTAACAGCCTAAATGATTGCAGGAATAGCCCCTCTCTTTAAGATGCTCGATGAGTTTTAAGGCGAGGTCTACCCCACCATGGTCGTTTGCAATCACTACGTTTTTCATATTAATTCGTACTGTTTTAGGAAGGTCTCAGCGTTCTGGATTGAACCGCCTGCTGCTCCCTTAACAATGTTGTTTACAAGACATACAAAGCCGATCTTATTGTTCATCTTCTTAAGTCTGCCTGTGTATACAACCATACCACGTGGGTTTCCCCAGAATGAGAAGTTCTGCTGTGGAGATGTGTTTTCATCAGAATATACAACGCTTCTCTTTGGTGTTGATGGAGTATCGTATGGAAGTGAGAATTCCTCCCAATCCTTTATTACATCCTCAACCTCAACGTTCTTCTCGAACTCGAGCCATACAGCCTCAAGGTGACCGAACATCACCGGAACTCTTACGCAGTATGGATAGACCTCACACTTGATGTCGAGAATCTTCTGAATCTCTTTAACTACCTTATCCTCCTCACCGTTGATGAATGGAATACAGTTGTCTGTGATATCAAGTGATGATAGTCCTGGATATCCTGCACCAGATACGCTCTGGTATGTGCAGATGTGAATGTTTTTAATTCCGTATTTTTTAAGAGGAGCAATTGCCATAGCAAGCCCTGTTGTTGCACAGTTTGCGTTTGTGACAATAAATCCCTTCTTAGGATACCCCTGCTCCTCAATCTTTGATAGCTGATTCCAGTTTGCTTCTGGAATCAAAATTGGAACATCATCGTCATATCTGAACGATGCGGCATTGGAGAAAACCCAAAAGCCTTCGTCTCGAAGGACCGCTTCAGCTTCACAAGCTATGTTTGCAGGAAGTGCAGAAAATACGATCTTAACTCCTGACTCTTTCATATCTTCATATGAAAACTCTTTGATTTCCAAATCTCTGATACTCTCTGGCATCTCGAATGGAAGCACCCAGTGAACACCTTCGGCATACTTTTGCCCAGCACGAGCAGCAGAAGCCACAGGATAAACCAAATCAAACCAAGGGTGATTGGCAAGCATCCACATAAATACTTGTCCTACTGCACCTGTTGCACCAATAACTGCGCATTTAACCTTCTTGATCATTGTCTTTTGTTATCTCTCCTTAGCCTAATATATTAATTTATAGTTTCATTATTTTTCAATAATTTTGAAAGAATTAGCTCCATCATTATAAGAGATGGCAATCTTGCCTCTCTTAACCTTAGCAAGGTCTTCTGCACAAAGGTGGATTTTACTATATTCTTTATATGTTCTACCGTTGAGCTTCTTTGTTCCTGTCTGGAATTCATATTCTGATGCATTGTTCCTGCCACAGATAAAGCATTCATGATGTGGTTTGACTGCAAATGCACAAATTACTGCTGCAATTGATGCTGCAAATAGAATACCAAGTAACACCCAATTTATAATAAATTTCTGTTTTGCGTTCATAATCTATACTCCCTTTACACATTAAAATGGAATTCTTCCAATGAAAATTGAGATAATCAAGCAGATAACACTGATTGCCCAGATCCATAGGAATGAACTTTTAACGTGGTCTTTGATATCAACATCTGCAAGTCCAACACCAAGAAGTGTTGCAGGAACCATTGGTGAAATGAATGTTGCACAGTTACGGCAAACAACCATTGCAACTGCGATACCAACAGGATCAACACCGAAGTTGTTACCAATACCGATCATAACAGGGAGTACGCCATAGAAGTAGCTGTCTGTGTCGAAGCATAGTGCAAGTGGAACAGAAAGGATACCGATTACTATTGCGATATGTCTCTGCAGGAATGCAGGAAGGATGTTCCTGATTACGTCTGAAAGACAAGTCATAACAGATGGAATCTGAAGTCCACCGCCTAATGAAACAGTCTGAACGAAGATACCCATTAGGACACCTGCAGCCATAAGTGTTGAACACATCATGAGAGCCGGTCCTGAGTGTGAGCGGAATACTTCTTTCTGCTGTTTAATTGGTGTGTAATTAACAAGAAGTGCAATTGCTGTACCAATCATGAATGGAACGTAATCTGGGAAAATTCCATAGATTAGAAGAGCGATGATGCAGACTGTGAGAAGGAGGTTGAACCAAAAGAGTTTTGGACGAGCAAGCTCGTTCTTCTTCTTAGCCTCAGCCTGTTCTGATTCTGTTTCTGCTGTGTCTACAGCGCTTAAATCAAGACCTGCGATTCTCTTCTGCTCGAGAAGTCCTGAAAGAATAGCAACACCGAAAGCACAAATGATACCAACAATCTGGATTGGAAGAATCTCTTTGTAAAGAGCAGATGATTCTATACCAACAACTGTTGCAGCTCTAAGAGTTGGGCCTGCGTATGGGAGCAAGTTCATAACGCCCATTGATGCAACCGTTATTCTTAAAAGTACCGTTGGCTTCATGTGTAACTTCTTATACACAGGAAGAAGTGCAGGAACTACAATTAAGAATGTAGATGCTCCGCCGCCGTCTAGGTGACCTACGATTGAGATGATACATGTAAGGATACAGATGCCCATAACGTTATTCTTGATAAGCTTCATTAGAGCGCCAATGATAACATCGAACATGCCTGCGTCAGTCATAATACCGAAGTACATCACGCTGAAAACGAAAAGTGCTGCTGTTGGTGCGGTTGCTCCAAAGCCACTCTTGATTAAGCTTGCTACGTTACCAAGACTGTAGTACCCTCCTAATACCAAAATCACCGCCAATGCCATTGGGAATGCTATGAAAGCAATACTTGGCATTGTTTTTGTCTTAAATAGAGTGATAACTATACCAATAACCGTTAACAACCCTAATAGTCCAACAACTATTTCAGACATAAAAATGTCCTCCCCTTTTATACAGAGCGTGACAAAATTAAATTAAGTCCTGCTCTTAATTTTTCTAACAACATCAATAATAGAACCATCTCTTGCTTCTATTATTCCAACGACTCTGTCTTCAAATTCAACAGGGTCTGGAGCACCTGCCATCTTGTATGCAATGTCACGTAGCTCCTCTATAGTCTTGAAAGGCAAATCTACGCCCTTCATAGCCTCGATTAAATCCTTGCGCTTTGGATTGATTGCAACGCCATAATCCGTGATTACAACATCCACAGTCTCACCAGGCGTGGTGACCGTTGTAACGTTTGAACAGATCACAGGGATGCGTCCTTGTAGAAGCGGTGCGATGATGATTGTACACTTTGCACCGGCTGCCGTATCAGGATGTCCGCCCTGAGCACCTGTAATCACGCCGTCTGATCCCACAACAACGTTACAGTTGAAGTTCACATCAACCTCGAGGGATGCAAGGATCACAAAGTCTAACTTGTTAACGTATGCGCCCTTGTTAAATGGGTTTGCGTATTCTGATGCTGAAATCTCTATGTGTTTTGGATTGTTTTTGATAGATTCAATTGCACCAAGGTCGAAGTCCTGAGTGTCTACGATCTTCTCGCAAAGCCCCCTCTCTAGAAGATCACACATTGGAGTTGTGATTCCACCAAGACCTAGTCCCATGTGGATGCCTCTTTCCTCCATGACCTTACCAAGTGAGATAGTTGATGCAATTGATGCACCTCCCACTCCTGTTTGGTATGAAAATCCTTCTTTAAAGTATGGTGTATTGATTACAAACTTAGTGCAGTAGTCAGCCATCATCAGCTTTCTGACATCCGTTGTTGGCTTTGCAGCACCTGTTGCGATCTTCTGAGGATTACCAATCTCGTCTACCACGCACACATAGTCTACGTTTACCATAGAGATGCTTGCAGGGATGTTTGGAAATGGTACAAGGCAGTCTGTGATTGCCACAACCTTATCAGCATATTCTGCGTCGACCATTGCGTATGATAACACTCCGCAGTCGCTCTTGCCGCCTACTGCCCTCATGTTGCCGTAATCGTCGCATGTTGGAGCGCCGATGAATGCGATGTCGATGTGTACCTCGCCTGTCTCTACTGCTCTTACACGCCCGCCGTGTGAACGCATGATGGCAAGCTTCTTGAGCTTGCCGTTTGAAATAGCCTCGCCGATCTTACCTCTAACGCCCGATGAATGGATGCATGTGATAGTGCCATCCTCGATGTATGGAACAATAGGGTCGTTTGCCTTACCAAGGGAGGATGCTGAAATAGTTATGTCCTTAATTCCCATCTTGTGGATCTCTTCCATAACCATATTCACAACATAGTCGCCCTCTCTAAAGTGGTGATGAAATGAGATTGTCATCCCGTCTTTAATGCCACATTTTACAAGTGCTTCGTGGATGTCCTTTACAAGCTTAGAACGAGTTGGATCTGAAAGAGTTCTGATTTTTGGAGCTCCTTTCTTATACTCGTAGTTGTCTTTGACGTATGTTCCCTTGAATACTTCTTTTTTTGTCTCTTTTAGGATTTTTTCGGGAATATCTCTTCCAACTGCATTTTTCATACTAGACCTCCCTTATAAACACCAGCGGCCTTTGCCATCTTAAGAGTACGCTTAGCCCCGTCGTAGAAAGCGATGTCAATCATCTTGCCGTTTACAGTAAACACACCGATACCCTTCTTTTTCTTGTCGTCAATCTCCTGAACTACTGCTTCTGCAAACGCAATTTCCTTTTCAGTTGGTGTGAAGACCTTATGTACAATAGCAATCTGACGTGGGTTGATTAATGACTTTCCGTCAAATCCCATCATCTTGATCATTCTTGTTTCCTTCTCGAAGCCTTCCATGTCGTCAAGGTTAGTAAACACTGTATCCCAGCACTGTACCTTTGCAGCTCTTGCAGCCATAACTATATGCTGGCGAGCACCCATAAGCTCAACGCCTGTTCCTGTAAGCGTGGTCTGAAGATCCTTTGTGTAGTCGCCACCTGATAGAGCGATACCAATCATCCTATCTGATGCAAGGCAGATCTCGTATGCGTTAAGAACGCCCTTACAAGATTCAAGTGCTGACATCAGCAAAGTGCTTCCCTTAGGCTTCTTGAATTCTTTTTCAGCCTCAAGGACAGCCTTTTCGATGGTTTTAACATCCTCAGCAGTCTCTGTTTTTGCAATACGAATTACATCAGCTCCACCTGCTACACAGACTCTTACGTCCTCCTTCCAGTGTGGAGTATCAAGACCGTTGATTCTTACAACTCTCTCAACGCCGTGATAGTCGATTTCCTTAAGTGCATGGTATAGTGAATATCGTGCTGCATCTTTTTGATTTTCTGCAACTGCATCCTCTAGGTCTAACATGATACAGTCCAAGCCGTAGATATATGGATCTTTGATAAGTCCCGGCTTCTGACAGTTTAAAAACATCATTGAACGTCTTAGACGCTTCTTATCAGGAAGTTTCATTTTATAGCCCCATCCCATGGCAGGTTGTCGTGTATGTCGTTTGAGCGATACACAGCGCATTCAACTCTTGCTTTAAGCGTACAGTCTAAGGCGCCTTTGTCGATTACGCTAACTGTTGCATTCTTTACATCAAGACGTTCAAGCGTCTCAAGTACAACCTTTTCTATCTGCTTTCCATACTGGTTGATCACTGTGCTTTCAATGCTTAGGTTAATGCCTTTTTTGTTTGGCTCAACCGTAATCTGAGCATCGCTTGACTCGAGTGTACCAGCAGAAGCTGCTTTTTTTATTTCCATAGGATCCCCCTATATAATGTTTTATTTTATCATTTTTTACCGATTTGAGAAATATTTGATATATAAATGTTAGAAAAAGTAATATTTTGACACGATTCTATTTAATTAACGTATAACGATTACTCTATGCGTTCTATACAAGCTCAAGTATAAGTACAACAAGTGAACACACAAGAGCTGTTGGAAAGAGTCCAAATCCAAACCAGGCGGCAACAATACCACATATAAATGAGACAAGTCCAATGTAGGGCTCTGAGGTGCCTTCCATAATGCTTGGGAACGTCATTATAGCAATTGTTATATAAGGAACGTAATATAAGAATGACCTTATGAAGACATTCTGAATTGGCTTCTTTACAATAAAGAACGGCAGCACTCTGATTAAGTACGACGTGAGGATCATTATAAGTATGTAAATTACATTGCTCATAGAGTCACCTCATTATTCGTATCGTCTACTTTTAAATCGTCATCCTTGATCGGAAAGATTAGAGCAAACGCTGTTGATATAATAACCGTAAGTAGGAACACCTTGACTCCGCTGTTCATACTCCTAAGATATGGAACAACTGATGCTATGTAACTCAATGCAAAGCTTACGAGCACCGATAGAAGTACAATCTTACTCTTACGTGATGGCGGTATGATGATTGCAAGAAACATTCCGTATAAAGCGACGCTTAATGCACTCACAGCTATAACGGGAAGGATATTGCCCACAGTGATTCCAAGAGCTGTGCCTATAGCCCAAGGAAGTACACTCGAAATAGCAAGTCCATACGTATACTCAGGCTTTAAACGATCAGTCTGACGAATCGATGTGCCGAATATCTCATCAGTTACGAATATTGCCATGGCAAGGCGATTGATAACGTTTGTCTTCTCATCAAGACGCTGACTTAATACAGAGCTCATGAGAAAGTATCGGCAGTTTGCAACTAGGATCACAAGGAACATCTCGAGGTACGTGGCCTTAAGTCCAATCTCCCTAAATCCTGCATACTCACCTGCGGATGCTAGAGTAAATAGGCTTGCGATGAATCCCTGAAGCGCTGTGACTCCCACGTTTGAGGCATACACGCCTAGCGAAAATGACACAGCAAAATACCCAAGTCCTATGGGTATGCCGTCTTTCATACCTTTTTTAAGTACGTCTTTGCTAAATGCCATAATTGATTGACTATACACTCATTAAATATTGATATCAAGACCAATTGGCTGATGGTCTGACATCCCAGGCTCCTGGATGATGAATGAATCGTTGACCTTATCCATGATCCTGTTGCTCACAAGAAAATAGTCGATTCTCCACCCGATGCCCTTCTCCTTTGCCTTAAAGCGGTATGAGTACCAGCTGTATTCGACTTTTGTGGGATAAAGCTCACGGAAGGTGTCTTTAAATCCCTTCTCGAGCGTCTTTGTAAAGCTTTCACGCTCATCGTCAGTAAACCCGGGGTTCATGTGGTTTGTATCGGGGTTTTTAAGGTCAATCTCGTTGTGAGCGACGTTTAAGTCACCTGTGACGATAACTGGCTTTTTCTTATCAAGCTCTGCGATAAATTCCCTGAAATGCTCATCCCACTTCATCCTAAAATCAAGGCGTTTTAGCTCGTTTCCAGCATTCGGTGTGTACACTGCCACAAGGTAAAAGGATTCGAACTCTGCTGCAATCATACGCCCCTCTGTGTTGAACTCATCATCAAAGTCTTCAAACGTAACTGAGAGGGGCTTAATCTTAGTAAATAGCGCAGTTCCGCTGTATCCTGGGCGTTTAGCCTCATGCCAGATCACCTCGTAATCATTCGAAAGGAGCTCAAGTGGTGCCTGACTTTTAAAGCTCTTCACCTCTTCAAGGCATACAATATCGGGACTTGAGTCTTTGATAAAGTCGAATAGTCCTTTTTTCGCGGCGGCTCTTACCCCGTTAACATTGTAGTTTATGATCTTCATGAAAGGAATCTTACTCCAATCTTATTGGCTTCGTTGACAGTTTCATCACTCCAAACTGAGGCCTGAACCTCGCCAAGGTGTGCTTTTTGAAGTAGGAACATGCAGAGCCTGCTTTGTCCGATTCCTCCACCGATTGTGAGCGGGAATTCTCCGTTCAATAGACGTTGGTGCCAATAAAGGTCTGCTCTCTTCTCTTCGTTTCTAATCTTAAGCTGTTCAAGAAGTGATTCTTTATTTACTCTGATACCCATTGATGAGAGCTCGAGTGACTCATCACGTATAGGGTTGTAAACTATGATGTCGCCGTTAAGCCCCTTATAGCCATCTTCGTTCTCTGTTGTCCAGTCGTCGTAGTCTGGAGCTCTGCCGTCGTGTGGTTTTCCGTTTTTAAGATCTCCACCGATGCCGATTAGGAATATTGCGCCGTGCTTCTTTGCAAGCTCGTACTCCCTCTCCTTTGGTGTGAGGTTTGGATACATATCCTCAGCTTCCCTTGTATGGATAAATATGATCTCCTCAGGAAGGCGTGGCTTTAGCATTGAAAACTGCTGTGAAAGTAGGAATTCCGTACGTTTAATTGACGCGTAGATTTCCCTTACTACCTTCTTTAAGTATTTAAGGTTTCTATCCTCGCTGTTTATCACCATTTCCCAGTCCCACTGATCTACGTATACAGAGTGGATTGCATCGACTGTGTCGTCAGGACGTAGAGCATTCATGTCTGTGTAAATTCCTGTGTGTGGCTGGAATGAATGGTCAGCAAGGAACATCCTCTTCCACTTTGCAAGAGAATGAACCACTTCCATGTCTTTGTTGATTCGTGGAACAGAGAAACTTACAGGTCTCTCAACTCCATTAAGGTCGTCATTTATTCCCTTTCCTTTCTCAACAAACATTGGAGATGTTGCTCTTGAAAGACATAGAGCTCCGGAGAGTTCTCTTTGAAATGTGTCCTTAACAAATTTGATTGCACTTTCAGTTGTTAAAGCACCAAGAATAGATTTATATCCTTTTGGAAAATCGTTCATCCTCTTCCCCCTTAAATAATAATTAGAAAATATTACATTATATAGCGTTTTTTATGCTATAGTAAACATTTGTTAAGGTGATTTTTAGGTGTTTATTCTTGATACCCTCAGGGCATTTTTTTATATAGATTTTAATAATACAAATATTGTTTTTATACTATTTTTTAAATATATTATAAAAATTTATATCAAAAAAATTGAAAATTATTTATTGCATAATTTCACCTCTTGTCATAGTTTATATAAATCGGTTTTAAGCATGGGGGATATATGCAAGAAAACAGCGCGAAAGGACAAACCGTAAGGAAAAAATCACAGAAAGAAGCAAAGGTTCTTACCACATTCTCAATAGAGCAATCTTTTAAGAGTGAGCTTGAAACTTTGTTTAGTTCTATGGGCTTAGGTTGGTCTGCAGGTATACGATTTGCTCTGAGGGATTTTTATAGGCATAACAACAATAATTAACTACATTAATTATACTGTTCAAGAACCTTGAGCATAAGAGAGAGAGCATTTGCACGGTGAGAATGCTCTCTTTTATATTTTGATCCAAGTTTTGAGAGCGTTTTGCTCTCGCCGTTTGGGATAAAGATTGGGTCGTATCCAAATCCGCCATCTCCATCCTGACTATCCGAAATTATACCTTTAATCTCACCTTCGACGTCAAGAATCTCATCACTCTTTACCTTTTTGAACGCAATGTGGCATACAAAGCGTGCGTTTCTGTTATCAGCAGTTTTCATGATTTTTATAATATTGTCGTTTTTCTGACTCTGTGTTGCACCAACATCACTCATAAAACGGCTTGTGTAGAGTCCTAGTATTTCTCTATGTGATTCAATCTCGAGTCCTGAGTCATCTGCAAAGAGTATATCAGAAGGAGAGAGCGTATCGAACTTTCCTTGCTTTTTTAAGAATTCATCAAGTGCATTAAGTTTAATACGCGCATTCTCTTTGTAGGTTGTTCCAGTCTCATCCGCATCAAAGCCCTCGACTATCTCTACAGTATGCGGAGATAAAAGATCCTCGTATTCCTCTTTTTTATGCGCATTGCCGCTTGCAAGTATAAATTTCATCGTCTTTCTCCTTCGTAGTAGTATTTCATAAGCTGCTTCTTTCCATAGTTGAGGTATTTACCCACATTGTCTTCCTTCACTCCAAAGGCTTCTGCGATCACCTTGTATGGCACCTTTGATGCGTTACGTCCTATGTTATCAAGCCTATCTTTTAACTTATTATAACGTAAACTCATCTCTTTATCATCATCGCCGTTTGACTCTTTGATCATTGCCTTCATCTTCCTAAAGTAGTATTCAGATCCGAGCTTTTTAGCCTTATTCAATCGTTTTTCACTTCTGATGCTCCTTCTGAATAGCAAAACATTATTTATAAATTCAACTCGCTTTTCTGCATCAAGAGATGAACATGTATTTCGTATAAACTCATTGCTCATCTTTGAAGCCATCAGTGAGAAGTAAATTGATGTACATTTGTTTGAAAATACTTTATTGAGATTTTCATCCCTCTTGGTCTTATCTTCATCGTCGTAAAGCCCAACCTCAAGTGGATTTTCAAACTTCTCCGTGTTTATCGCACTGATTGTAAATGACGCATTCTCGTTTTCACGCCGTCTCTTGTCGTGTCTGATGTACACCTTTGTCTCCATTTCGAGAACCTGCCTGATGTAGTAAGCGTAGTCTACAACTCCATTGCCGTTGAATCTTTTTATGATACTCTCGAGGCGTTCAAGCAGTGGGATTAGAAGAGTTGATGTGTTCTCCTTTCCAATAAAGGGGTTCTTTGATGCACGAAAATACAAGTATATGGCACTTTCATCATAGAGTTCCTTTAGCTTCTTCTTCTTTTCCATCTCGTTTTTTTCTTCATCATAGAAGCGGTATAAGATGTTGAGTTTGCTTTCTTTAGTCATAGCTTTAAATTAATCTCAATTTGTTAAAATGCTCTAGCGTTTTGCTTTTTAATGTTGATAATTTATTCAATTAGTGTTGAAATAGTAATTATGTCCGAGAAATCAAACACTTTATTATCAATAATAACACTGTCTTTGATCTACGCTTTAAGCTGTATTTTTAAGATGTCATCAAACGTTGTGATGCCTATTTTTCAAGAGAGATTTATGCTTTCATCAACGTTTCTTGGAGTGATAACAGGCTCGTATTACTACCTTTATGCGCCTATGCAGCTATTTGCCGGCCCCTTATGCCACAGATGGAATACACATAGGGTTGTAGGCACATTTTTGATAGCAAGTGCAGTAGGATCGCTCCTTACAGCAGTAGCAACAAACGGCTACATGGTTGGAATCGGGCGCACATTAATCGGACTTGGCGTTGGACCAATCTACATCTCAACAATCTACTACGTATTTGAAAAGACATCATCAAAGGTATACCCTATCGCAATTGGCGCTGTGATGATGATAGGCAATCTTGGAAGTGCTCTCTCATCAGGCCCGCTTAAGAAGATAATAGATGTTCAAGGGACGGCAAGCACATTTTACGGAATTACGGTGCTCTTGTTGCTAGGATCTGTTGTGCTATTCATCCTCGATGCGCTTGATAAGAATAAGATTGTAAATAAGAGTGAAAATGAAAGGGTACTTAAGAACCTGAAGGATGCAATTATCGAGATGGCTCATTCACCGCTTTTGATACTCGGTGCATTCATGTGGCTAATGTTCAACGCATTCCAGCTGACCTACCAGGGACTTTGGAGTTCAAAGTGGTTTGTGGCATCCTACCCTAACCTTCCGAGTGCCATAGCTCCATGGGGTGCAACCATCGCATCGATTGGACTGGCAATCAGCACGCTTGTTACAGAGCCGCTACGTGTTAAAAAACACCCAGTTTGGATGAGTACCATCATAAGTGAATTCCTCTTCGTTTTGATGGGTTTTATGATCGTTTTGACGCATAATTTGGGGGTTATAGGTCTTAAATCGACCACATTGATTATTGTAATTCTACTCGTATGTGACTACCTTATGGGTCACGTGATGGGTGCAGTATGCCTAATGCTTACATCCCTTACGAGCATCAGAGCCAAAAAGGAACACAACGCTACAATCATGGGCATAATGAACGGATGCGGAAGCATCGCCTGCCTATTCTTCCAGTTTCTCACAGGGCGCATGTATGACGCGCTCTCCCCTCGTATGAGTGCAAACGCATCATATACCATCATATTCACAATGATGAGTACAATAGTGCTTGTGGTGGCAATTGGTGCATCAATTACACAGAAAAAGGGGCGCTAAAAGCACCCCTTTTATTTGAACAAAATGTTCATTTTAATTACATCTTTACAATCATAAATTTAATCATAAATTAATAATTTGCTCTTTTGATTAGAGGCTTTCCCTCTTTTCAACTTTCTCGTTAACCTCAGCGATAAAGTCCTTAAGTGGAACGCCATTCTTCATCTCTTTATTTCCGAAGTAACGAACAGATACAGAGCCAGATTCCTCCTCTCTTTCGCCTACAACCAATGTGTATGGAATTTTGAGAGTCTGAGCATCTCTGATCTTTGCGTTCATTCTGTCGTCCCTAAGGTCGTATGAAGCTCTGATATCGTTTGCCTTAAGCTCTGCAACTACCTTTTTTGCATAGTCGTTAAACTTCTCAGCAACTGGAACCACCTTTACCTGTTCAGGAGCAAGCCATGGTGGGAATGCACCAGCATAGTGTTCAATCAGAACGCCAAAGAAGCGCTCGATGGATCCAAGAAGAGCTCTGTGGATCATAAGTGGGCGTTTCTCCTTGCCGTCTGCATCAACGAATGTGAGTCCGAAACGCTCTGGCATGTTGAAGTCGAACTGGATTGTGGACAACTGCCACTCTCTGTCTGTTGCATCCTTAACTTTGATGTCGATTTTTGGACCATAGAATGCACCGCCACCCTCATCAATATCAAATGGCAAATGCTCGTTTTCGATGGCCTTTTTAAGGCTCGCTTCTGCATCCCTCCATAGCTTTTCGTCTCCAACGCTCTTTTCAGGCTTTGTGGAAAGGTATGCCTTGAACTCAGTAAAACCGAACTGCTTTAACATGTATATTGAGAAGCGAAGCACCTCTTTAATCTCATCATCCATCTGCTCTGGAGTGCAGAATAGGTGTGCATCATCCTGTGTGAATCCTCTCACTCTCATAAGGCCATGAAGAGATCCTGCCTTTTCGTAGCGGTATACTGTTCCAAGCTCTGCCCATCTGAATGGTAGATCCTTGTATGAGTGCTTTGACGATGAGTAAACCATAATTGCGAATGGGCAGTTCATTGGCTTAACGTAGTAGTCAGCCTTGTCCATCTCGATTGGGGAATACATGCTCTCCTTATAGAATCCAAGATGTCCGCTTGTCTCCCATAGCCATGACTTTCCAACGTGTGGTGTATAGAGAAGCTCATAGCCGTTCTTGTAGTGCTCTTTTCTCCAGAATGTTTCAATCTGGTTTCTGATTCTTGCGCCCATTGGATGCCAGTATACGAGCCCTGGACCTGCCTCCTCGTGAATTGAGAAAAGGTCGAGTTCCTTACCGAGCTTTCTATGGTCTCTCTTTTCGATTTCTGCTCTTCTCTCGAGGTACAAGCGTAGGTCTTTTGGATTAGTCCATGCTGTGGCATATAGACGTGTGAGCATCTTGTTCTTCTCGTTGCCTCTCCAGTATGCGCCCGCGATTGATAGAAGCGCAAATGAGTCCGCATTGAGCTCCTTTGTAGATGCAACGTGTGGTCCTCTACAGAGGTCAGTAAAGCCGCCTACTGTGTAGAACGACACCTCTTCGTTCTCAGGGATAGCCTCAAGCAGTTCAAGCTTGTAGATCTGATTTTTAAATACCTCGGCTGCTTCCTTTCTTGAAACAACCTTCTTTGTAATTGGTAGGTTTTCTTTGATGATACGCCTCATTCTCTCTTCGATCTCAGGAAAATCCTTGTCTGTAAGAGGACGTGGTAGATCAAAATCGTAGTAAAATCCGTTTTCTATTGCAGGCCCGATTGCAATCTGTGCATCAGGGAACATCTCTAGTACTGCTGCTGCCATTACGTGGCTCATCGAGTGACGTATGGTTGATAATTTATCATTCTTATCCATATGTATTATTTTATTATTAGAGGGGTTATATTTCAATCACAAATTGACCTACCTTTTATAATTTTTAAATAATTGTCTATAATAATTTTGATGAGTACTAAACATAGAATTTTATTTGTATGCCACGGCAACATCTGCAGGTCTCCAATGGCTGAGGCTGTGATGAAGAAAATGGTTCATGAGCGTGGACTTGATGATGAATTTGAGGTAGATTCCGCAGCTACAAGCCTTGAAGCGATCGGTGAAGACGTTTATCATAAAGCGCGAATTGAACTGATCAAAAATGGCATAAACGGCTTTTCACACATATCAAGACGATACAGAAAAGACGACTACAATCACTTTGATAGAATTTACGTGATGGACAGCAACAATATGAATAACATCCTCAGAATCACAGAAGACAGGGATGGTAAAATCCAAAAACTCCTCAAAAACAGGGATATTGCCGACCCTTGGTATACAGACGACTTTGACAAGGCATTCTCAGAGATTAAAAAAGGGTGCAGAGATATTCTTGATGAGCTTGTCGATTAAGAGTACAACTTAAACGTCTTCAATTACCTCTCTACTTTGGTGCTTTTTAACGCAAATCAAGCGCCATTAGCTATCCTAAAAATCAAAGAATTGTCGTATAATTAAAACCATGAGTGGAAAAAATACAAACGCAGAAAGTCGCATGCGTTTTCTTGAGAGTGAGCTTACAAAGATGTCTAAGGCTTACTATCAGGATGAACGCCCAATAGCCTCAGATAGTGAGTACGACAAACTATACGATGAACTTGTAAGCCTCGAAAAATCTCACCCTGAGCTCAAAAACCCAAACTCTCCCACCTCAAAGGTAAGCAGTGACCTCTCATCGTTCCTTCAAGAAAAAGAACACACTGTACCTGTACTCTCGCTCGATAAGGCATACAGCGTTGATGAGATAAACGCCTTTGTTAACCGCTGTATCAAGGAATGCGGCAAGGACGTGTCGTTCACTCTTGAGGAGAAGATTGATGGCCTCTCCCTTGTGCTCTACTACAAAAAAGGACGCTTAGAGACAGCACTGACGCGTGGAAACGGACACATAGGCAACGACGTTACAACATCAGCTCTACGCATCAAAAGCATACCTAAAACGCTTAAAGAGCCAATTGACATCGCAGTCAGAGGTGAAGTTTACATCAGCAAGGATAACTTTGAAAGGATCAACTCAACTCTGGATGAACCCTACTCAAACGCTCGTAACCTTGCAAGCGGGATCTTAAGGCGCCTTGAGAACAACGAGAATTCAAAGTCACCTCTTCCACTCGACATATTTGTATACGAGGGCTGGGCTGATGAGATTGATAGAATCAGCGAGCATCCCGACATGCTTAATTACCTACACTCACTCGGCTTTAAAACAAACGACCACATCATCATCTTTAAAGACAGCTTTGACGTGACAGATGCCATCAAAGCGAAGACTGAGGAGCGTAAAACCCTCGGATACGACATTGACGGCCTTGTGCTCAAACTCAACAGCTTTAAGATGCGCGAACACATGGGATACACAGAGCACCATCCACGCTGGGCTATTGCATACAAGTTCGACTCACCATCTGGAAAGAGCAAGATTCTAAGCATCGACATCACAGTGGGACGCACGGGTAAGATTACACCACGGGCTAACCTTGCACCTCTTAACCTACTTGGGGCAACCATCACAAAGGCTACCCTCCATAACAGCTCGTATATCGAGGAGCTTGAGCTATCCATAGGCGATGAAGTGTCTGTATCAAGACGTGGCGATGTGATACCTGCGGTTGATGAGGTACTCGAAAAGAACCCTGATGGCAATCCTATTTTCCACCTGCCTTCAACATGCCCATGCTGCGGTGAAAAACTACACCAGAAGGGCGCAAACCTATTCTGTATAAACGAAAATTGCAGTGAGCGCATACAGGCCGAGGCTGAATACTTTGTCTCAAAGGACTGCATGAATATCGATGGCGTGGGAGCATCTGTAATAAAGGATCTACTCCGCTTTGATGCAATTAAGGACTACACAGACCTCTACTTCATCAACTACAATGAGGTATTAACAGGCAAACCCGGCTATAAGGAAAAGAAGATACAGGCGATTATAAATTCGGTTCAGAAAAGCAAGGATGAGCCATTTACTCACGTACTTGCAGCAGTTGGGGTTGAAGGCATTGGACTTGCAAGCGCAGAACGCCTCGTTAACGCAGGGATAGACAGCTTTGAAAAATTCATAGCTTTGAGTGCAAAAGACGACGTAACCACCCTTCAAAACATCGATGAAATTGGCGAAATTACCGCAAAAACCATCTTAAGTACATTTAGAAATCCAACGTTCAGACGTAAGATTGAACGCCTCAAGGAGGCCGGGCTCAACACAGAGACTAAAGCGTCGGACTTTGAGATGATTTCAAACGCTCTTGAGGGGCAATCATGGTGCGTTACAGGCAGCATTCTGGGATATAAGAACCCTGATCTTGCCATGATTGAAGTGAAGAAGCGTGGAGCACGCGTGGTGAGCGGTGTGAGCAAAAAGACCACACACCTCCTTGTCGGTTCGAACCCTGGAAGCAAACTGCAAAAAGCAATCGGCTTTGGAACTACACTTATACACGACACCGACTTTAAGGCATTCCTTGAAGATATGGATAAAAAGGAGGGATTATGAGTGCAAATTTAAGAATTAAAGTCACCTTTGGTAAACCCGGCGGAGAGCGTTTCTTAGGACCGGGTGTGATTGAGCTACTCAAACAGCTACAGACTGAGCCCTCATTGGCGCGTGCTGCAAACAAGATGAACATGTCGTATTCAAAAGCCACAAAGATAGTAAATCGTCTTGAAAGTGAATTCAACACGCCGATTCTCAACAGAGCACACGGCGGACACTCACGAGACGGCTCATCCCTCACCCAGTTTGCCGTAGAATTGATCGAGGAATGGGACAAGTTTGAAAAAGTTGTGATGGATGTTGCAACTCCACTTGCTGATGAGTTTACAAAAAGGATAGGACTAGAATAGAATTAAACACCATGGAAAAGATATTTAACGACTTGATGTTTGACGATGAAAAGATCAAAACATACGTAGGTGAGGATGCCCTTGAAAAGATCATTCTTGCGCGAAAAAATCTCTCACACCTTGATGAGGACATCATCGAAAGGGTTGCAGTTGAGCTTGAAAAGTGGGCATTAAAGCACAATGTGACGCATTATACGCACTGGTTCTACCCAATCGGAGCAGGAAGCACAGAAAAGCTCCTTCCACTCACAATCAACTCGCAGTACGCCAAACAGAAGTTCAATGCAAAGAGCCTTCTTAAGGGCGAAAGCGACGCCTCATCTTTTCCATCAGGCGGACTTAGAAGCACATTTGAGGCGCGTGGGCTCTCACGCTGGGACTACTCATCCCCTATCTTTATAAAGAAGATTGGATCTGAAAACGTGCTCTACATCCCAACGCTGTTCTCATCACCAACAGGTGAGGCTCTTGATAAGAAAACGCCACTTCTCCGCTCAATACACGCGCTACAGAACGAAGTCACATCCCTACTTAGCGCAATGGGCGAAAAGGCAAAGAACATAGAGAATTACGTTGGCGTTGAACAGGAATTCTTTCTTCTTGACAAGAATGACCTTGAAAAGCGCGATGATCTTTCCATTCTTGGGCGCACAGTGTTTGGAGAGGAAAACAAGAACCTCATCTACAACACGCATCACTATACGGCGCATTTAAGCGGAAGAGCTGCTATGTTCATCACAGAGCTTAACAAGGAGCTTGATGAGCTTGGCATCATTCCATGCGCAGAGCATAGGGAGGTTAGCCCTAATCAGTTTGAGGTTGCACTAACATACGCTCCTGCAAACGTAACGATGGACTACAATCAGATTCTTATGGATCTGCTTAAGTCGACTGCAGAGAAGTTCAACCTTGCAGTCCTCTTTGACGAGAAGCCATACAACGGCGTTAACGGCTCAGGAAAGCATACAAACTGGTCTGTATTCAACGGTGAGGATAACCTCTTCACTCCTGGAAAGAATGGCGAGCATACCCTACGCTTCTTGCTCTTTATTGCAACTTTTGTACGCGCAATGGATAAGTACTCATCTCTTCTGCTTTCAAGCATCGTGTCGCGCTCTAACGAGTTCAGGCTTGGACGTCAGGAAGCTCCACCACTTGTACTCTCACTCTTTTTAGGCGACAAGCTTTCTGAGATATTCACAAAATCAGAGGATGAGCTTTTGAACTTTACTCTTACAAAGGAGCTTAAGGATTCGGATAGAAACAGAACATCCCCGATTGCATTTACAGGTAACAAGTTTGAGTTCAGAGCGGTAGGCTCATCCCAGTCTATAAGCAGCCCTGTCACTTTCCTAAACACAGCGTTTACAGAGAGCGTTAAGGAAGCACGCCTACGCCTTGAGAAGGCATCCGACAAGAAAAAGGAGTGCGTGCGTATCATAAAGGATTTCTGGCGCGATCACAACCGCATCGTATACAACGGAAACTGCTACTCAGATGAATGGAAAAAGGAATACAAGAATCGTAAGCTTACAGAAGCAAACGACACTGTAAAATGCCTCGAAGTGCTCGGAAACAGCGAGAATATCGCCCTGCTTAGCGCCTTTAATATCATGGGCGAAAACGAGGTAATCTCACGAATCAACATATACAAGGAAAACTACGAAAAAAGCGTTCTACTTGAGGCACGCATCACAAACGAGATGATCAACAGGTACATCAAGGCATCGATCATAAAGGAAATCAACGGCATAAGGGAAATAGCATCACTTGATGAAGACAGAGCATTCCTTGAGGAAAAACTCAGCGCAATCTCAGCGCTTAATAAAAATCTCCATGCTCTTATCAAAAACGGATGTACCACCAAGAAGAACATAGAGGATATTAAATCCACGCTTGAGAACCTAAGATCTGCTGTAAACAAGGCAATGGCGCTTGTGAGGGATGAAAATAATACAATCCCAACTTACGACGATCTACTCTTAAAGCTGTAACTCTTTCTGATTATAAACAAGTAGATCAGGCAGAGGATAAGCTGAAATATGCTGGAGAGAGCATCTGCAAGTGCAATGTTGTAAACCTTAGGCTCAACCACAAAAGTCGCAACGTAAGCGTATGGAAGCTTTACAAGAATGATTGCAAGTAAACCCTGGATCATCACAAAACGCGTTCTTGAAAGCCCGTTAAAGAAGCCAAGGATTGAATACACAAACGAGAGCACAAGGCACTCGATTGAACACACCTTGAGATACTCCCACGAAATGTCAATTACAGCCTCATCCTTTGTGAATATCAGCGAGATTAGGTCGCCGTAGAAGAAGAGTGCAAATGCTGCAATAAATCCAAACAGTCCTGCCCAGATGAGGCCTGCATATAGCGACTGTTTTGCCCTTCTGAAGTCGCCCTGCCCTACGCTTTCTGATGTAAACACTGATATAACCTGAACAAATGCGGTTGGAACAAGGTACACAAACATTATTACCTTAGATGCAACTCCAACTCCTGCTGATGCAAGCACACCAAGCGTATTTGCAAAGCTGATTACAATCGCATACGAGGCTTCTGTAACGCTACCCTGAAGCGCAACAGGAAAGCCAATCTTAACCATAGGCGCAACAAACGCACGAGATCCATTTTTTTTGAATAGATCAACTTTAAATCCAATGCCTTTCACGCTCATATAGGCAAGTGATAGAATCACACTTATTATCTGACTTACTGTTGTTGAGATTGCAACTCCAAGAGTACCGAGTGCAAAAAAACGCGTTAGCACATAGTCTCCAATTATATTAATAACACATGTTATACATACGAATATAAACGGCGTTTTTGAGTCTCCGACTGCCCTAAAAATAGAGCCAAGAAGGTTAAAAAACACTATGCCTAAACTCCCGAGTCCACACACTCTGATGTACGCTGTGGTTTGTTCAAGCGCCTCAAGCGGTGAGTTCATTAAAAGTGCTCCTTCACGTGCAAACAGTGCAATAAGAAGGGTCAAAACCACCCCTAGAACGAAGAAAAGCCCAAAACTTGCTTTAACTATCGCCTGGCAGTTGTCCTCGCTTTTCTGCGCATAATTTGACGCAAGAAGCACGGTAACTCCCATTGTAAGTCCAACAACGAGCTGCGTGATAATCTGCATAAACTCACTACCGATAGCAACGGCAGAAACGTCATCCGTTGTGGCAAAGGTACCAACAGCCCAGAGGTCAACAGCACCGTATAGAGCCTGAACGAATAATGCAAGGAGTACAGGGATAGTAAATTTTATAACATCAATTATGAGCCTGTTTCTTTTCATAGAGAATTACAAAAATGTGAGGATAGACAAAGCCACCCTCACGGTCAAAATTTTGCGATACTATATAACTTTTCTAAAAAGTCGTTATTTTATGTAACGAGCTTCCATGTAGTAGCGTTTCTCTTCCGCCTCTCCCATGCTGAATGTCTTTCTTGGAAGGGCACCATCCTTGATGATTGACTCAAAGAATGTGTCCTTAGAAATTGCAGGAAGGAATAGACCAATGTTGCCCTTCTGGCTTCCGATTGCATCTGTAGCCTCATAGCCGTGGATGTAGTCAACGCTGCCCTTATTCTTCTTCTGAAGTGCCTCGATTACCTTCTGGATGCTACCTGCAGGGATAGCTGATTTTGCACCCTCAAGTGTATAGATGAAGTACTCACCCTCTGCGTTAATCGCAAATGAATGAGTGTCTGACTTCTTGAGGAATGTCTTGATAGCCTTGAGATTCTTAACACTTTCCTTTGTGAATGACTTACATGTCTTCTTAAGCTCATCCTCGAAGTCCTTTAGTGTAAGGTCAAAGAATGCTCTATGGATAGCCTCAAACTCAATTCCCTTATCAAAGATGTTCTCGATTTCAACAAGGCAGTAACGAGCAGGATGGTTCTTCTTCTCTTCATCAGAAAGTGAACCCTTTATATCCTCCCAGCACTGTTTTGCTGTTGCAAAGCTGTGGTTACCATCGCCCATTGCGAATAGTAGTGGATTCTTCTTATCAAGAGTTGATGCAAGAGCTGTGAATGCATCTGCAACCTTATTAAGCAGCTCTTCACTGTTTACAGCGTAACCCTCAACGTGTCCACCGCCGAGCATTAGGTCTGTGCTGTATAGGCACTCAAGCTCCTTCTCTATCTTTGCAAGTGGCTCAATGATGCTCTTCTTTTTGTCGCTGATTAATACAAGAATGTGTGGAAGTTCAAGAATTGCGTTCTTTCTGATTGCAACACGTGGTGGTATTCTTGAAAGGATTGTACCCTCTGTTGCTCTGATGAGCGTCTTTGCTCCCTTCTCCCAGCTGTATGCCTCGAGGTCTAGAGCAAGCATTAGTCCGTATCTTACCTTTCCTGATGCAAGAGTTCTCTTAACGAGCACGAGTGTATCCTTGTACTCATCAAATACGCCCTTGTTTTTGTAGAAGTTCATTGTGTCGTTAATCCAACCGATGCGTGCATCCTTGTCTTCATCCTCAAGGTAAACTTCTGGGAATGTAATATGCAGTGTGCTGTCTTTTCCGTAGCAGATTGACTGAACTTTGTCCCAATAATCTCTCTGGCTTGTGAACTGATCACATGCGATTACAGCCCAAGCGCCAAGGTCTTCACCCTTGTTTGGCAATAGGATATTTGGTACTGTACAGCCTAACTTGTTTAATTTTTCTTTTGCGTTCATACTAAAAAAACTCTCCTTAAAAGGTACGTAAAGATTTCTATTTTTATATTATATCATACTAATTTATTTGATAAAAGAACAAGACATAGAGTAATATTAAATTATGCTTGAAAAAAGAAGGGTTTTAGAACTGTCTCACCGCATCAACAACTGGCTTTTTAGCGGATTTCTTTTTATATGGTTGATACTCTTGGGATGCTGCTTTTTACCCCTGCCAAAGGAGTTCATCGAGGCGCTTTATACCATACTTTTGATAGTCGACATAACTCTTGGAATTTCAATAATTTACATCTATATCATGGCGCTTGTTGTACACATCTCTGACAGGATCGGATCGCCACGCATTTTAATCGTAAATACAGTCAAGCTTGTACTCATAACTCTCTTTACCACAGTAGCTATGATTTTAAAAGAGCTGATGGTATACGGAATCTAATCCTGAAGCGGTAAATGCGCCTCAAGTTCCTCACGGGGGTATGCCCCTTCGCGCCTGATTACAAACGGGTATACGGTTGCATCAAGCAACGTTGATGGCTCTGAGAATTTTGCGTCAGGATTATAGCCTATTATGTCAACCTTGCTGCCAAACTGACTCTTAATAGCACGTATATCATTAAGTGGTGGCTCTCCTGAGATGTTCACGCTTGTTGAGTAGATTGGACCTGTGATGTTCACTATTCTCTCAAGATCCCTATCATCTGGAACTCTAACTGCAAGAGTGCCGCTCTTATCAGCCTTAAGCCCGATTACAGAAAGAGGTGCAGGCCAAAGTCCATACACGTCGCTTGAGAGGTTCTTTCCGAAGATGTGCTTTGCCTTAGAAAGCGTTGCAAGCACTATGAAGTTCTTGTTAGGATCACGATCCTTGATGCGTTCGATGCGCTTTTTGTTGCTATCATCCATGAGTGCAGAGATGCCGTACACCGTGTCGGTTGGTATGATTGCAATTCCTCCAACTGCGATGGTATCACAGACCTTGTTAAAGCCGTCGCGCGTTCTGATATCAACAACCTTATCGTCGAAGATTTGATCCTCGCCTTTTGCCTTTCTCTCAAGCTCACGAGCTTCGTATTCTTCCCTGGTTTTCTTGTAGTTTTTAATCACGATTAAGGCGCCAACGACAAGCATAGCTGCAGAAGTAAACACGATGACGATGAAGATCTTGTATGGTTTGGTCATCGATGAGAATAGCTCATAGCCTGTCTCTTGGAACGCATCGGGGTCGTTTGCGAACACCACATCGCCGTTTGCAGTGTAGTCTTTAACGCTTCCCATGCGAGCATTTTGGTATGAAACCTCCTGTATTTTCCCCTCAAGTTCGGTGTTCTTTTCAATCACTTCCTGGGTTCGAAAATACGATTTATTGCCAAAAAGAGCCAGAAAAAGGAACATCAGAGCCAGTGCAAAAATAGCTATTATAATTATCTTTCTACTTGTCATAAAATCGCCTTATAGGATATAATAATATATAATATACGGTTTTTAGTAAAGATTTTTCGGTAAGCTCGCCTTGAATCAAAACTACGAACCACTTATAAGGAGCGGAATTTCTTATGAAGTCAAAAACGGCGAAAACCATCCTGATTTCACTACTAATTTCTTTGATCTTAATTGCTGGTGCATCAGCAGTCATCTTGTTTGTATTACTACCACAAGGAATTATCTCCCAGGAATGGCTGTATCACTTTTTCATAAGTGCTATACCTGCATTCGCAGTAGCTTTGTTGCTTGCAATTGCTCTACTTTGGATAGAGCATTCAATTTCATCGTCGAAAGCTGAACTAGCTGAATACGACAGTGAGGAGATAGAGCCCGGAACTTATGATGAAAGTTTACAGGATATGCCGTTTGACAGCGATTATTCAATGGATTCATCCGCCGTACCTAACGACTGGGAGTATGTTGAGGAGTTCGATAGTCTTCCTAAGAAGGAACAGGATGAAATCGCAGAAAAGCTTCCAGAGGAACCAGAGGCTGAAAAAGAACTAGCTCCATTTGGCGAATTTGAGTTTGATATTCCTTCCGCACCTATCAAGTTCAAAGAGCTATCTGCAGCAACAGCAGCCGTAAACTTTGCTTTCCACAAAGATACAATGGAACGCCCAGAAGGCGAAAACTACATTGCTCCTACTAAAGAACAGATTGCAAAAGGCGAATTTGTAATGCATCTTGCTCCAACAAAAGCTGCCGACTTTGAGGTTGATCCTTCCGATGCATTCAACGCACTATCATCAAAATTCCCTAAAGTACTTCATGAATTTAGCGAGTTTATATTTGACATTCCAGAGGCTCCGAAGAAAAAAGAAGTAAAAGAGCTATCCGCAGCAAAATCAATCGTTGACTTCACATGGAACAAGGACACTATGAAGCGCCCTGAGGGTGAGATGTACATCGCTCCAACTAAGGCTCAGATTGCAAGAGGTGAATTTATAATGCATCTTGCTCCAACAAAAGACGTCGCCTTTGGGGTTGATCCTTCCGATGCATTCAACGCACTATCATCAAAATTCCCTAAAGTACTTCATGAATTTAGCGAGTTTATATTTGACATTCCAGAGGCTCCGAAGAAAAAAGAAGTAAAAGAGCTATCCGCAGCAAAATCAATCGTTGACTTCACATGGAACA